>SKFX01000078.1 GCA_007117775.1 Ilumatobacteraceae bacterium | reverse complement strand
CGAGTGGAGGGAAATGGTTGACAGTGGGGAAAAGTGGCGACAGAATATGCGCCGTGAGATCGCTCACGGTCCGCGTGGTGAGGCAGTACCGCACGGGATCGCAATCGGCCAGGAAGGGTTCGCCAGGGCACTGAAGTGTTTGTCGGAGTTCACGATCGACAGCTCGACGACAAGGGTCGTTGTGCGTTGCCGTCGTCGTATCGTTCGACCCTCGGTGAGCGGTGTTACCTGTCGCTCGGTGATGACGGCTGCGTGACCATCCGGACCGCAGAGGACTTCGAGGCCCACGCTCGCGAACTCATCGAAGCCCAGCGTCGGGGAGATCTATCGCTGGCCCGCCGACGCGCCATTGCGACCAACTCGGTGAGCGTCGCAATCGATAAGCAGGGACGCTTCACCCTCGATGAGCGGTTCCGTCGCCATGCCGGCCTCGAATCCGGAGCACCGGTGGTGATCGCGGGAACCTTCGATGCCATCGAGTTGTGGCGCCCCGAACGCTTCCACGCAATCGAGGCCGAAGGGCGCGCTGAAGAACCAACCAGACAGTGGGAGGACTCCGATGACTGATCAGCCGATGGACGCCGAAGGTGGATACGAAGCCGATAGCGATCGCGACGGTCTCGGATTCGAGCACCGCTCGGTGATGACCGCCGAGGTGGTGGCCGCATTCGAGCCCGTCCCATCGGGGACAGTGTTGGATGCGACACTCGGTGCCGGCGGCCACAGCGAAGCCATCTTGGACGCGCGTCCAGATCTCGACGTGCTCGGCCTGGACCGCGATCCCGATGCCATCCGGGCGGCGCGCGAGCGCCTCGCCCGCTTCGGTGAACGCTTCGTCGCAGAGCGGTTGGCCTTCGGCGGCCTTCGCTCGGCGATGAGCGACCATGACATCGAGAAGTTGAGCGCCGCAATCTTTGATCTCGGAGTTTCATCACCCCAGCTCGACCGCGCTGAGCGCGGGTTCTCCTATCGTCATGACGGCCCGCTCGATATGCGCATGGACACCGATCAAGCGTGGTCGGCCAGCGATGTCGTCAATGGCTACGACGAAGCGGATCTGCGACGCATCATCCATCGCTATGGCGACGAGCGTTTCGCGTCCCGGATCGCACGCGCCATCGTCGCGGCACGGCCCATTGAGTCCACCGCCGAACTCGCCCAGATCATCACCGCGGCGGTGCCCGCAGCGACCCGGCGTCGGGGTGGTCATCCGGCCAAGCGGACATTCCAGGCGATCCGCATCGAGGTCAACCGAGAACTCGATGAACTGTCCGATGCGCTCGACGACGTCATCGGCGCCCTCGCCCCAGGCGGGCGTCTGGCGGTGTTGTCGTACCACTCGGGCGAGGATCGCATTGTCAAGGACCGCTTCCGGGCGGCGTCGGGTGACTGCGACTGTCCGATCGGACTGCCGTGCGTCTGTGGCGCAGTCCAGACGGTTCGGATCGTGCGCGGGGTGCCGCGCACACCGTCGGCCGTCGAGCGCGAGAGCAACCCTCGGGCTCGCTCAGCGCGTCTGCGCGTCGTGGAGCGGGTCGATATCGATCGTGATCACGGTGCGATCACGACGGCCCGAGATACGCCCGGTGGACCGGGAGGCCGTGGCTGATGGCCCTTGTCGCCGATCTGTTCGAGCGCGCCCAGACGAGCGTTGCCACCCCCGTTCGCGATTCCGCTGCCGATGGGTCCCGGGGCCCGAAGCTCGAGGTGGTTCCCCGCCGGCGTCGCGCTGCGGGGTTCTTCGCGGCGGTCGTGATCCTTGCGGTCATCGTGATGCTCGGGGCCGCCATGCTGCACACCGAGTTGGCCGCCCGACAATTGGAGATCGATCGCCTCGACCGGGCGCTCGCGGGCCAGCAGGAGCGTTTTGATGAACTGCGCGCCCAGCGCGCCGTGCTCCGTTCCCCGACGCGCCTCGGCGACTACGCGCTCTCATTGGGGATGAGTCCGATGGAGCGCAGTGAGTTCGTCTCCGTCGATCCCTGGGTGATGGCCCGCGCCATTGCGGCAACCTCTGATGCGCTGGTGATCAGCAATGGCGCGGAGATGTCGGCCCCCCTCGAGCAGTTCCGGCTCGTCAAAGCGCTCGGTGGCGAGACCCCATGACGACGCGCCAACGCCAGCGCCGGACCCGCCAGATCCAGGTCTCTGAGCGCGCCACTGGCCGATCCAGCACCACCGCGCGACGCTCCGAGAGCCGTACCACCCGCCGCTCGCAGCCCGCCAAGCGCAGGGTGGTGGGGTCTGAGCGCAAGCGGCCCAGATCGACGTCGGCAGCCGGCTCCACACCCCGCATCGTCACGCATCCACCATCGCCACGACGCCGTGAGGGCTCCTCGCGTCGACGGCTGATCGCATCGTTGGTGGTCTTGACCGTCGGATTGCTGGCGGTGCTGGTCCGAGTCGGCGCCATTCAGACCGCAGCGATGGGTGCGGAGTTGCGTGAGGAGGGTGCTCGGCAGTGGACGAGGACCTCGACGATTCCGGCAGGCCGAGGGACGATCTTTGATCGCAACGGTGAAGAACTCGCGCTGTCGATCCCCGCAGCGACGGTGAGTGTCAATCCGAAACTGGTCGTCGACCCCGATGCCACGCTGGCGACGCTGACAGCGGTCCTCGATCTCAGCGATGCCAAACAGCAGGAACTCGCGACCGAACTCGAGCGGCGCGAGCGTGGCTTCGTGTACGTGGCGCGTCAGGTCGACCCGTCGATCGGAGAGCAGTTGCGCTCGCTCAGGCTTTCGGGAGTCGATGTCATCAGCGAGGACCGTCGGGTCTTCCCCGGCGGAGTGACGGGGCGCAGTGTGATCGGCCGCACCGATATCGATGGCATCGGGATCTCTGGCCTCGAGCTGCAGTTCGATGACCTCCTGACCGGTGTCGAAGGGCAGCTGACGCGTGAGATGGCCCCGGGCGGCCGATCGATCCCGGGCACCGGTGAGGTCGCTGCCGCACCGATCCCCGGTGATGATCTGGTACTCACCTTGGACCGTTCCATCCAGTACGCCTGTGAGGAAGCCCTCATCGAGCAGGTGGAGCGCCTCGGGGCCCGCGGAGCCACTTGCGTCGTCATGGACGCCCCGACCGGTGAGATCTATGCGATGGCGTCGGTACGCCGCAATTCCAACAATGGTGTCGCCGAGGTGGCCACGGGCAACTTCGCCGTCGTCGATGCCGATGAGCCCGGATCGGTGGCCAAGGTGATCACGGTGGCCGCGGCACTCGATGCCGGCTTGGTCAATCGCACCACCTCGTTCGTCGTGCCCTGGCGCGAGCAGTACTACGACGATCTGTTGTCCGATGCCTGGCAGCATCCCGATGAGACCTGGTCGGTCGAGGAGATCTTCACCAAGTCGTCGAATATCGGAACGATCAAGATCTGGGAGCGACTGGGCCGTGAACGGCATTGGGAGTACATGCGCGCCTTCGGTCTCGGTGAACCCACTGCATTGGATTTCCCGGGTGAGTCGCCCGGCATCTTCAAACACTGGAGTGACCTGTGGGGTTCTGAACGCGTCACCGTGAGCTATGGCCAAGGCCTCGCAAGCACCTCGATCCAACTGGCCGCAGCGGTCAATGTGGTGGCCAACAACGGGGTCTATATCGCTCCCAAGCTGGTGCACGCCACGGTGGATTCCGATGCCTCCATCGAGCGGACCGCTCCATCGGCGACCCATGGAGTCATCTCAGCCGAGGCGGCCGCCGAGTTGACCGACATCATGGCTCAGAGCGTGTGCCGGGGCACGGCCACGAGCGCAGCGATGGACAATTTCACTGTGGCAGGCAAGACCGGCACCGGTCTCAAGGCGCAGCCCAATGGGACCTACCTCGATGAGAACGGAATGCGCACCTACTACTCGAGCTTCGTCGGGTTCTTCCCCGCAGAGGACCCTGCCGTGACCCTGCTGATCTCGATCGATGAGCCGCCGGCGACCAGCGATGAACGTTTCGGTGGAACCGCGGCTGGGCCGGTGTTCGCCCGCGTCGCAGCGACCATCGTCCACGAACTGGGCCTCCAACCTCCCGCTGAGACCTTGGCGTGCCGATGAGCGCATTGTCGATCGCTGAGATCCATGCTGCGCTGCCTGAAGGGGAGTTGCTCGCCTCGGACGGCCCAAATGATGTGATGATCACCGGCATCTCCCAGGACTCGCGTCTCGTAGAACCCGGGCACCTGTTCGTCTGCATCCCCGGAGGCACGGCTGACGGTCATGACTTCGCCATCGAGGCGCTCGAGCGCGGTGCGGCGGCACTGTTGACCGAGCGCAGCCTCGCACCGCTCAGTGCCGTCGGCGATCGTGGCCCGGTCGAGATCCTGGTTCGGTCGACCAGACGCTGTGTCGGCCCTCTCGCTGCCGAGGTCTTCGGACATCCGAGTCGCTCGATGACGGTGATCGGGATCACCGGTACGAATGGCAAGACGACCACTGCGCACCTGATCGCCGCTGCACTGTCATCGGAGTCTCGGGCAGTCGAGGTCATCGGGACGCTGTCGGGTACGCGGACCACCCCAGAGGCCGTTGAGCTGCAGGGGCGTTTGGCGGAGTTCGCCGCTCGCGGTGTCGAGGTCGTCGTGATGGAGGTCTCCTCACATGCCCTCGAGATGGCCCGTGTCGACGGTGTCCGGTTTGCGGCCGTGGTCTTCACGAATCTCGGTGTTGACCACCTGGATCTCCACGGTTCGATCGAGGCGTACTTCGGCGCGAAGGCCCGGCTGTTCAGCCCGGGGTTCAGCGGTCTCGCGGTCATCAACCGCGATGATCCCCGCGGCCGCGAGCTGATCGGGCAGATCTCAAACTCGATGGATGTCGTGGGGTTCTCCGACGATGACGTGGACGTCGTCGACGTCGGGATCGCTGAATTGCATCTGCGCTGGCGCGGTAACGATGTGGTCGTCGGTCTCGGTGGGCAGTTCAATGTGTCCAACGTCGTGGCTGCATTGACCGTTGCGCATGCGCTCGGTATCGAACCCGACGAGGCGGCGGCGCGCATCGGATCGGTCGGGGTCATCGACGGACGCCTTGAGGTGTTCGGAGGTCCTGATCTCGGGTTGCCGACCGTCGTGGTCGACTATGCGCACACTCCTGACGGCCTTGAGGTGCTGCTCGAAACGGCCCGCGCCGCTGCGGCGGGTTCAGGTGTGGTGGTGGTGTTCGGCTGCGGTGGAGATCGCGATCAGCACAAACGGCCTCTGATGGGCGCAGCTGCGATACGCGGCGCCGACCGGGTCATCATCACCGGCGATAACCCGCGTTTCGAACCCCCCGAGCAGATCGTCGAGCAGGTCCTGGCCGGAGTGCCCGAACAGGACCTGGCGCGGGTGACGGTCGAAGATGACCGGCGTTCGGCGATCACCATCGCAGTGGAGTCGATGGGGGTCGGAGACATCGTCGTGGTGGCCGGCAAAGGCCATGAGCACGACCAGGAGATCGCTGGTGTGCGCTATCGCTTCGACGACCGTGAAGTGGTCGCCGAGGTCTTGGCCGACCTGGCTCACCGAACCCGAGGAGGTGGTCGGTCGTGATCGCGATCATGATCGCCGGTGCCGTGGCGGCACTGGTGTCGGTGTTCGGCACCCGGATGCTCATGCTGATGTTCTCGACAGCCGGACGCGGTCAGCCGATCCTGGGCAAAGAGGACCACGGTCCGGACCATCACATGGGCAAACAGGGGACTCCGACGATGGGCGGCCTCGCCATCGTCGTCGCTGCATTCGTCGGATGGGTGGTCGCCCACCTGCGTCCGGGCCTGCCGTTCTCGAATCAGGCACTGGTGATCTGGCTCGGAATCGGCGCCATGGCCGCGATGGGGTTGCTCGATGATGTGTTGAAGGTCACCCGCCGTCACAACCGTGGCATTTTCTGGAAGCGCAAGAACCTCATCACCTTGCTGATCGCAGTGGGCGCAGCGTGGCTGTTGACCTCGGTGACATCGATCTCTCAGACCATCTCGTTGGTTCGTGCCGATGATCTCGGGATCAACGTGCCGGCGTGGCTGTGGGTGCTGTGGGCCGGCATGATCGTCTGGGCGACGACGAACGCGGTGAACGTGACCGACGGGCTCGACGGGCTCGCTGGCGGCTCGGCGCTGATGGGCTTCGGCGCGTTCATGATCATCGCCTACTGGACCTTCAGGAACCCCGATCTCTATCCGGCGGTGGTCAACCCGCTCGATCTCGGCGCGCTGGCAGCAGCCTTCGGGGGAGCGTGTCTGGGCTTTCTATGGTGGAACGCCGCCCCGGCGCGCATCTTCATGGGCGATGTCGGCGCGCTCGCCATCGGGTCTGCGCTCGCGCTGTTGGCATTATCACTCAACACCCATCTGCTCCTCATCTTGATCTGTGGCATCAATGTCATCGAGGCGGGTTCGGTGGCGTTGCAGATGGGTGTGTTCAAGGCATCGGGTCGGACTCGACGGCTCTTCAAGATGTCGCCGATCCACCACCACTTCGAGCTGATCGGCTGGCCCGAGACCACGGTCATCATCCGATTCTGGCTGGTGTCTGCGGTCTGTGTCGCGAGCGCGTTGGCGATCTTCATCGGTGACTTCACCAGACTGGCGGCGGGCCAGTGACCAGAGCGCTCGTCCACGGCCTCGCGGTCGCGGGTCGATCGACGACCACGGCCCTCGTGCGGCGCGGTTGGGAGGTCGTCACCGTCGATGATGTCGTCGACGATGAGCGTCGCGCTGTGGCCGATGAGCTGGGTGTGGAACTGATACAGGCCGATCGCGCCCATCAGGTCATCGACCGGTTCGATGTCTACTCGCCATCGCCGGGGGTTCGGGTCTCACACCCACTGTTCAGCGCGGCGGCTGCTGCTGGGGTCGAGATCTGCGGAGAACTCGAGTTGGCCTATCGCTTCGAGGCTGAACGCCCCGGTGGGCCGAGGCCGATGCTCGGCATCACCGGCACCGATGGCAAGACCAGCACCACGCTGATGGCCGAGACGATCCTCAACGCATCGGGTCGTCGATCGGTGGCGGCGGGCAATACCGATCTGCCGCTGATCGAAGCCATCGACCTCGATGTCGATTCATTCGTGGTCGAGTGCTCCTCGTTCCGTCTGGCCACAACCATGCAGTTCCGCTGTGACGGGGGGGCGTGGCTGAACTTCGCTGCGGATCACCTCGACTGGCATCACGGCCTTGCCGAGTATGAGGCAGCGAAGGCCCGGATCTACTCACAGCAGCGCAATGACGATGTCTCGGTGGGCGTGATCGACGATCCCACGGTCAAACACCATCTGCAGGCGAGCCCAGCACGTCAGGTCAGCGTCGGGCTCGGTTCGGGTGAGTACCGGTTGGCCGATGGTGAACTGGTCGGGCCGGCGGGAACGCTGATCGCGGTACGCGACCTGTATCGGTCACTGCCTCATGACTGCACCAATGCCCTGGTTGCCGCAGCATTGTGTCTGGAGTCGCGCTTATGCGACCGCTCGGCGGTCGCAGCTGGGCTGGCGGGTTTCACGGGACCCGCCCATCGGATCGAATTCGTCGCTGAGGTCGATGGCGTTGCGTGGTACAACGACTCCAAGGCGACCACACCCCATGCGACACTGACCGCGTTGCGCGGCTTCGATTCGGTCGTGTTGGTGGCCGGTGGTCGCAACAAGGGGCTGGATCTCGAGATGTTGCGGTCCGAGGCCGGCCGTATCCGTGCGGTGGTGGCGATCGGAGAGGCGGCCGGTGTCATCGACACGGTCTTTCGCAGTGTGGTGCCGATCATCCCCGCCGACACGATGTCGACAGCGGTGCGATCAGCTGCCGATGTGGCGCGCCACGGCGATGTCGTGTTGTTGTCTCCGGCCTGTGCCAGCTTCGACTGGTATCCGGGCGGGTATCAGGCCAGAGGCGAGGACTTCAAAGCTGAGGTACGCCACCTGCTCGGCGCAGCCGAGCCGCCCCATGCCGAGCACCGCACCGATGACCGCACCGCTGAACACGACCAGGAGGAGACCGATGAGCTCGGCGACACTTGACACCCATTCGCCCCAGCGCTCACATGCGTCGCAGCGTTCGGCTCCGACGTTGGCTGAGCGGCGAGCCGCAGCGCGCCAACGCCTCGGCGCAGACGGGTCGGCCAATCGTGAGCGCGCCAGCAATCTGCTGGGCACATGGTTCAGTCGGCATTCAGGGCCTCCGATCCCGTCAGCGAGCGGTCCGGCCCCAGCCTCGTTCTACGCCATCGCGCTGATCGTGCTGGTGTTCGTGATGCTCGGCCTCGTCATGGTGCTGTCCTCGACGGCGGCCATGGCCGTCGGAGGAGACGGCTCGCCCTATGTCGCGTTCGCCCGTCAGTCGATGTGGGCGCTGCTCGGCGCGATGGCGCTGTTCACCACCATGAAGATGCCCTATGAGTACTGGCGGCCGCTCGGTCCGCCGATGCTGGGCCTCGCCACGCTGGCGATGCTGTTGCCCTTCGTCCCGGGGCTTGGGGCCAATATCAATGACACTCGGGCCTGGGTGCACCTCGGCGGGTTGAGCTTCCAGCCCTCAGAGGTCATGAAGTTGGCGTCATTGGTCGTGGTGGCGCGGCTCTACGCCGACTCCAAAGACATCGGTCGAGGGTTCAAAGCCTCGATGATGCCCGTTGTGGTCATCACCGGTCTCGGTTCGTCGTTGGCGCTCGCCCAGGGCGACTTCGGCTCGGCGGTCGTCATGGCAGGCATCGTGATCGCAGTGGCATTCCTCGCCGGTGTGCCGGTGCGTTACCTCAGCACCATGATCGTCGGTGGGGCAACGCTGTTGACACTCTTCGTTGTGACCAGCCCGAGGCGTGTCGCTCGCTTCACCTCCTTCCTCGACATGGAATCCAACCGCGAACACACCGCGTATCAGACCTATCAGGGGTTCTTGTCGATGGCCAATGGCGGCCTCACCGGATCGGGGATCGGCGGATCCAACGGCAAACTCGGGTACCTGCCGCTCGCCCACAGCGATTTCATCTTCGCGATCATCGCCGATGAGCTCGGCTTCGTGGGCTCATTGGCCGTCATCGGTGGGTTCGCGCTCCTGGTGTGGTTCGGTATCCAGGTCGCCCTCGCAGCCCCTGACCGATTCGGCATGCTGCTCGCCGGCGGTATCGCCGCGTGGTTCGGCATTCAGACGCTGGTGAACCTCGGTGGTGTGACGGGTCTGATGCCGGTCACCGGTCTGACGCTGCCGTTCTTCTCCGTCGGTGGTACATCATTGTTCGTCATGTTGGCAGCGTCCGGCATCCTGCTCAATATCGCCCGACGTATGGTGTGAGGCCGATGGCCGATCAGATCTTCGCCGTGGTCGCAGGTGGTGGAACAGCGGGCCATGTCCTGCCGGCGCTCGCGGTGGCCGATGCACTGTGCCGGTCCGGGCATCGTCGTGCATCGATCCACTATGTCGGCGCCGAGCGCGGTATCGAGTCACGGTTGTTGCCTGAGACCGGCTACGGCTACACCCTGTTCGACGTTACCGGTCTGCCGATGCGGCCGAGTCTGGGTGCGTTCGGTTCGCTGATCAGGATGGTCCGGGCGCGCCGGCGCGCCATTGGACTCCTGCGTCGGCTGCGACCGCGGGTGGTCGTGTCCGTCGGGGGCTATGCCAGCGTCCCTGCAGTGCTCGCAGCCAAACGGCTCAAGATTCCGGTGGTGGTCGTCAGCTATGACGCGGTTCCGGGACGGGCCAGTCGGATCGCGGCTCGTTGGGCGAAGGTCTCTGCGGTGGCCTTCGCTGATTCACCACTGCCCAATGCCGTTCTCACCGGTGCCCCGGTGCGGGCCGAGATCCTCGATGTCGATCGGGTCGGCCAGCGTGGGGCCGCTCGACGCGAACTCCAGATTCCCGACGACCGCTTCGTCGTGGTCGTGATCGGAGGCTCCCAGGGTTCGGGGGCGATCAACGCAGCGGTGTGGGCGCTGGCGGATGATTCGGCGGACGATTCCACACTGGCGATCTACCACGTCACCGGCGATCGGTTCATGGACCAGGTCCCGAGCGCATGGCGTCATGGGCCGGCCGAGTCGGGGCTGTGGTATCGGGCCGTCGGATATGAGTCTCGTCTCGCCAGGCTGTACGAGGCCTGTGATCTTCTGGTGGGTCGAGGCGGGGCGAGCACGGTGCATGAGGTTGCCGTCACCGCGACGCCTGCGATCTTGATCCCATGGGCTGCCGCCGCCGACGATCACCAGCGCGCCAATGTCGCGTCGCTGTCAGATCACGGCGCAGCGGTGCTCCTCGAGGAATCCGATCTCGATTCGCTCACCGACCATATTGCGGAGCTGCGCACCCATCGGGCTCGCCTCGCCGACCTGTCGGAGTCGGCCCGCGGCTGCGGTGAGCTGCATCGCAGTGGGGCATTGGCAGATCTGATCGACTCGGTCGCTCTAGCCTGAGGGATCGTGTCCCCACCTGGTTCGCCCCTCGATCTGTCGGTCCGGCGCCGAATCCACATCGTCGGCGTCGGAGGCCCCGGGATGAGCGCGATCGCACTGGTACTCGCCCAGATGGGTCATACGGTGTCGGGTAGTGATCTGCGAGAGCGTTCCGTGCTCGGTCGATTGCGCGCTGCGGGCGTGACCGTGCACATCGGCCACCAGCGCGACCATGTCATCGGTTGTGATGCCGTCACCTGGTCCACTGCGGTGCCAGTGCACAACGTTGAGATCCAGGAGGCCGGCCGCCTCGGTATCCCGAGCCTGCGGCGCGCCGCGATGCTGGCCGCCATCTGTGACCAATCCCGTTCGCTCGCCGTGGCGGGCACCCATGGCAAGACGACGACGAGTTCGATGCTGATGCTGGTGCTCGCCGAAGCCGGGTTGCGTCCGAGTTTCATCATCGGTGGAGATGTGGCCGATATGGGGACCGGTGCGCACTGGAGCGGTGAGGAATGGATGGTGGTCGAGGCCGATGAGAGCGACGGCACACATCTGGAGCTGCCGTTGGCCGGAACGATCCTGACCAATGTCGACCGTGATCATCTCGATCATTTCGGATCATTCGAGGCGGTGGTGGCGAGCTTCGACGAGTATCTCGCCGGCGTGGACGGGCCGCGTGTGGTCTGTTTCGACGATCCGTTGGTCGCTGCGCTGGCACAACACCATGAGTGCGTCACCTATGGGCTGTCCGAGGGTGCTGACGTGCGCGCCGTGGATCTCGAGGCCGTCAATGGTTCATTCCGTTTCCGCATCGAGTTCGCCGCTCAGATGTCCGGACGGCCCGATGGAGGGTCGGTCGAATTGCTGCTTCCGTTGCGCGGGGTGCACAACGTGTCGAATGCGACGGCTGCGGTGGCGCTCGCGGTGAGTATCGGTGTCGATCCGGTGGTGGCCGCCGCGGCGCTGTCGCGTTTCGGTGGGGTGGCGCGACGATTCGATATCCGCGGTGTCGATGCAGGCGCGACCTTCGTCGACGACTACGGCCATCTGCCCGGTGAGATCGCAGCGGTGCTCGCTGCGGCGCGAGACAGCGGGGATGGCTGGCAGCGCGTGGTGGCCGTCTTCCAGCCGAACCGGTACCACCGAATCGCCGAGATGTGGCGGGACTACGAATCGGCGTTCGTCGATGCCGATGTGGTGGTCATCACCGATGTGTACGCATCGGGGACCGAACCGATCCCCGGGGTGACGGGCAAATTGATCGTCAACGCCATCGCCGAAGCCCACCCGACGGCGCGTGTCGTGTGGTTGCCCCAGCGTGATGATCTGATCGGCTTCGTCGCAGATGAGGTGCGTGAAGGCGATGTCTGCATCTCGTTCGGCTGTGGCGATATTGCGACCTTCCCCGATGAGGTGCTCGGACACCGAGCAGCACGCGCCGGTGAGATCAGCGGCGGTCATCGATGACTGCGTCGGCGATTGAGATCGCGCGCGATCGCCTCGGTGATCTCGCCGCGGTCGATCGGCCGTTGGGGGAGTTGACGACCTACCGCGTCGGTGGGTCGGCGGCACTGTTCGTCGAGGCCCGGACCCGTAGCGATCTCGACGCCGTGGCCGATGCGCGTCGGCACAGTGGGCTGCCGGTGCTGGTGCTCGGTCGCGGTTCCAATCTGCTCGTGGCCGATGACGGCTTCGCCGGTATCGCCGTGCTGTTGGCCGGTTTCGATCAGATCGAGGTCAGCGAGGCTCGAACCGGGTCCGGCGCACCCGGGGGTGGAACGGCGACCCATATCGTGGAGGCGGGCGCTGGGGTGCCGTTGCCGGTCCTCGCCCGTCGGACCGTCGCCATGGGCCTGAGCGGGTTCGAGTGGGCCGTTGGGGTGCCGGGATCCGTCGGTGGGGCGGTGCGGATGAACGCGGGCGGCCACGGCGCCGATATGGCTGTGAGTCTGGTCGGGGTGTGGGTCATGGATCTCGAGTCTGGCTCCGTGGAATGGCGCGAGGCCTGTGAATTGGATCTGTCATTTCGCTCCTCGGGCCTCAGCGATGCTGAGATCGTGCTCTCGGCATCGCTTGCGCTCAGCGTCGGTGACAGAGACCGGTCCGAAGCGGTGTTGAGCGATGTGGTCCGCTGGCGCCGTGAACACCAGCCCGGTGGTCAGAACTGCGGTTCGGTCTTCGTCAATCCCATCCCCGGCCTCGTCCCGGCGGCATCGTTGGTGGAGCAGGTCGGGTTGCGGGGCTGGCGCCTCGGAACGGCACAGGTCTCAGAGAAGCACGCGAATTTCATCCAGGCCGACGAGGGCGGCTCCGCGGCGGATGTCAAGATGGTGATCGAGCAGGTGCGAGCCGTCGTGGCGCGCGAGACCGGGTTCGTATTGCGCAGTGAGGTTCGTCTGGTGGGTTTCGATGAAGGCGTCGACGGCACCGTTGGACCTGCGGTCGGCGGTGGAGACCGATGATCGACGGTCCTGATCCGATCGAACGTCCCGATGAGGCTGCGCTCGAGGAGCTGCGGCGGGCCTTCGAAGAGCCCGGCGAGCAGTTCGGCGCGGAGGTCGACGAGGGGGTGCTCGATCCCAGTGTCGGGTGGTCAGACACCGCGGCGCTCGGCGCGTCGCAGACCCGGACCAAGGGGGGCCGGACGAAGCGGGATCGGACCGGGCGGGACCGGACCGGACGGGACCGGACCGGACGGCGGTGGCCGTTCGGTCGCCGACGCTCTTCATCGGACGCTGACGGCCTCGCAGATGTCGATGCCTCGGCGCTCGCAGCGCGCCAGCCCGGCTGGCCAGTGGGGCTCGGCTCCGAGCCCTCGATGGTCCGAGTGCTCGAACCAGATGAGCAGCTGAACCCGGCCTCCGAACCGATCCTCGGCGGCCCGGGCGCAGATACCGGCTCGCAAGCCCCCCAGAGCGATACCGCCGAGGCCGCCACCGACGCGTCGGTGGTTCCCGGCATGGTGGATCGGCACGTCGATGCGCCGGCGACCGGTGAGCCGATCAGGATCGAAGATGAGGACCTGCCCGATCTGGTCTACCTTGAGGGTCGCCTCGAGCCCACCGGGGGCTCCGGTGGCGACTCGACGGGTATCTCGGGATGGGCTGAGGCGGACTCGCCCGGTGGCCAGCGCCTGGTCATCGACGATGACCTCGGCCCCGATCCGGTGGATACCATCACCGAATCCCGATCCTCGGTGACGATGGAGCCGCGGATCCGCGACCGACGCGTCGAGGTGCGTCGGGCGATCGGGCGCAAACGCCTCCGGATGCTGATCGCTGGTGCTGCGGTGATGTTGGTGGGCGTGGCCGTGCTCGCCATCGTGGGGTCATCGCTGTTCGGGGTGCGCGCCGACCAGGTCGAGGTGATCGGTGCGGTGTACACCGATCGTGAAGCGCTCGGCGAGATCATCGACGATGTCGTGGGACGGCCGACACTGACGCTGGACACCGAACGCATCGAGCAGCAGTTGCGCACCATCGCCTGGGTCGAACAGGCCCGGGTCCGAGCGTCATTTCCGCATCGCCTGACGATCGATATCCGCGAACGCGTGCCGTTGGCGACGTTCAGCGGTTCTGACGGCCTGTTTCGGGTGATCGACCGTCACGGTCGGGTGCTCGATGTGATCCGGGGTGAGCCGGTGGCCTACCTGCTCTTGGAGATCCCCGAGGTCGACAATCTGGCCCAGGGACAGTTCACCACCCGGGGGCCCGCAGCCGCTGCGGAACTGGTGCAGGCACTCACACCGGGGATCCGCCAGCGGGTCCAGGCGATGGAGGTGGCCCAAGACGGCTCAGAACTGGTCGTGGTGATGGCCCCGTGGGAGGGTTCGGCCGACACCGCTGCGGTGCGGGTGCACTTCGGGTCAACCTCTGACCTGCTGGTGAAGCTGGTTCGCCTCGAAGCGGTGCTGGAAACGGCGGCACAGCGCAATGCGACCGAGATCGATGTCTCCACCGTCGAGGTCTCGATCCGGTGAGTATCCGCCGATCCAGGGGGCCTGACGTGGAACAATGCGTGGTAATGGAAGATCGGTATGCCAGACTCTCTTCCTTGATGGACGATGGGTGTCTTCGCTTCGAGGGTCGCCGACCCGTTGTCCGAGTCCGTCTCTCCGGGAGGTTGCACTGATGTCCGGTGTCCCACAGAACTATCTGGCCGTGATCAAGGTCATCGGCGTTGGTGGCGGCGGTGTCAATGCCATCAACCGGATGATCGATGCCGGCCTGAAAGGTGTTGAGTTCATCGCGGTCAACACCGATGCTCAGGCATTGCTGATGAGCGATGCCGACGTCAAGCTCGATATCGGTCGCGATCTGACCCGTGGTCTGGGAGCCGGTAGCGATCCCGAGGTGGGCCGCTCGGCCGCCGAGGCCCACCACGATGAGATCGACGAGGTGGTTCGCGGTGCTGACATGGTGTTCATCACCGCTGGCGAGGGCGGTGGCACCGGAACCGGTGCCGCACCGGTGATCGCTGAGATCGCCCGCAATGCCGGAGCGTTGACCATCGGCGTGGTCACCAGACCATTCTCCTTTGAGGGTCGCCGCCGGGCGGTGCAGGCCGATAGCGGGGTGCAGCGGCTCAAGGAGAAGGTGGACACGCTCATCGTCATCCCCAATGACCGACTCCTGACCGTGTCCAATGAGAAGACCAGCGTGCTGAACGCGTTCAAGATCGCCGATGAGGTGCTCTTGCAGGGTGTCTCGGGTATCACCACCTTGATCACGACCCCCGGCCTGATCAACACCGACTTCGCAGATGTGAAGATGGTGCTGTCGAATGCGGGATCCGCGCTCATGGGTATCGGCCAGGCCAGCGGCGACGAACGTTCCGTTGCAGCGGCCAAGGCAGCGATCTCGAGCCCATTGCTCGAATCCGCGATCGATGGCGCACGTGGGATCCTGTTGAACATCACCGGTCCGTCGAGCATGGGCCTGTTCGAGATGAATGCTGCTGCCGAGATCATCCACGGCGTGGCCCATCAGGATGCCAACATCATCTTCGGTGCTGTCATCGACGATGAGATGGGCGACGAGGTCAAGGTGACCGTCATCGCAGCGGGTTTCGATCGCGTCGACAGCGTCCCGGCCGAGGCCCGTGGCGCCTCGGCGACTCGGATCACCGAGTTGTTCGGTGAAGACGACGAGGAGGATCCCCTGGCGGGGATCGATGACGATGACGACGACTTCGACGTCCCGTCCTTCCTGCGGTGAGTGGTCGCTGAACGTCGCGCTGAGGCCTCGGGTAGGGGTGTTCGGTGCTGGTCGACCCCGGCGGGGACCGTGAGCGTTGTCGTATCGACGCGCGACGATGGTGATTTCAATCTGGAAGCCAATCCACATCCGATCGTGCTCCAGCGGTGTCGCGGGCTCATCGATCGGCCGTGGACGCTGCTGTCGGAACGACATGGGGTGCAAGCGGTGGAGATCGCCGAACCCGGGGCCGGTTTCGGGGCCGTCGGTGACATTGTGACCACCGCGCTCACCGAGACGGTGGTCGGGGTCTGGGTGGGTGACTGTGCTCCGGTTGCTCTGTGGTCTGATGCCGGCCGGATCGCAGCAGTGCATGCCGGATGGCGCGGACTGGTCGCGGGGGTGCTGGATCGGGCTGTCGAGACGCTGGCTGGCCCGGCCGGGCCGGGCCGGGTCGAATCAGGCCGGGTCGAATCAGGCCGGGTCGAATCAGGCCGGGTCGAATCAGGTCCTGCTCGCGGTGGCGATGGAGATCTGTACGCCTTCGTCGGGCCGACGATCGGCCCGTGCTGCTACGAGTTCGGCGAGACCGACCTGGCGCAGGTGGTCGCCGCGGTGGGGGCCACCCACGAGCAGATCGCGCGAGTCGAAACCGATGGAGCGCTGAGCCTCGATGTGGTGGCAGCGGTCCGTGCTGCACTCGAACGCCGTGGCGTGTCCGTATCCGCCGATGGTCGTTGTACCGGTTGTGATCTCGACTTGTACTCGCATCGCCGCCGCAGCGAGTCCGGTCGCCACGTGCTGGGGGTGTGGCGCAGTGGATGAGGTCCATGGTCCAATCGAGCGGGCGTTGGCCGCGATCGGCGAGCGGATCGCGGCGGCCGGTGGTGAGGGGGTTCGGATCGTGGCGGTCACCAAGGGCTTCGATCTCGGTGTGGTTCGAGCGGCGCGCGCCGCGGGCTGCGGCGATATCGGTGAGAACTACGCGCAGGAGCTCGTCTCCAAGGCACCTGCTCTCGAGGTCGATGCCGCCGGGGAGCGACCGCGGGTGCATTTCATCGGCGGATTGCAGACCAACAAGGTCCGTCAGATCGCCGACCTCGTCGATGTCTATGACAGCGTCGACCGGGTCTCGCTGATCGATGAGATCGCTCGGCGTGCACCGGGGGCCGAGGTGCTGATCCAGGTCAATTCGACCGGGGAGTCCTCCAAGGCCGGGTGCCGGCCCGATCAGGTGGGCTCGCTCGTCGAGCATGCCAGCGCGTCAGGCCTCGTGGTGTGCGGTCTGATGACGGTCGGCCCCACCGATGGTGACCCGATGGTGACTCGCCAGGGGTTCGCCCTGGTCCGCAGACTGGTCGATTCGTTGGGGCTGGAGGTCTGCTCGATGGGGATGAGCGATGATCTCGAGGTGGCCATCGCCGAGGGAAGCAACGAGATCCGGGTCGGCTCGGCACTGTTCGGGCCACGACCGCCCCGGTGAGGGCGGCACTTGCCATCGATCCGATCAGCTACCGCTGCTCACCGGCGGGGTCGGGTGGGTGTGCCCACCAGTCGGTTTGACAGTTCGCGCTGAGGGGATGTCCGATCCGGTGTGGTGCGGCGCGATAGCCTTTCGTCCAGGAGGTGTCATGACGATCTGGAAGCGCACCCTGGAGTATCTGGGCCTCGGCCCCGATGAGGCCTACGACGATTTCGATGACTACGTCGATGAGGACGTCGCACCGGCGCGCACCCGTCGCGGAGGCGCCGACTACGAGGCCCGCGGACGTGGTCGTGGTGAGGTGGAGGACGAGGATCCCAGCCAGTCCATTCCGTCCCGCCCATCATTTCCATCGCGAGACTTCGACGCCTCGGTCGCCGCCCGTCAGGGCCGTGATGATTCGGGTGTGCAGTTGCGTCCCAGCCGGACCGGTCCGACGGTGCGCCCGACACCGGTCCAGGGGGAACCCCATACCGTCCGGCCACGTCGCTTCGACCAGGCCCAAGAGGTCGCCGACAAGTTCAAAGAGGGGCAGCCGGTGATCATGAACCTCGAGAACACCGAGCGTGAGGTCTCTCGTCGTTTGATCGATTTCGCAAGCGGGCTGTGTTATGCCCTCGACGGCACCATGGAGAAGGTGGCCACCGGGGTCTACCTGCTCAAACCGCATACTCGTGCTGTCCAGATCGATGAATTCGCCGACTGATCGGGCTTGCGAGCACGGCGTGTCCGGACGCGCCTCGACTCGTCGGAGTCGGTGACGGTGCTCAGCCCGAACCAGATCAGACAGGCCGAGTTCGACCTGCAGCTCCGCGGCTATGACCGCAACCAGGTCGATGAACTGCTCGAGGCGGCTGCGGTCGCCCTTGAATCAACTCGTAACGAGGCGATGACCATCGAGCGTCGATTCCGAGCTGCCGCAGCGCGGGTGCAGGAACTGACCGCAGCGCGCGCCGCCGATCCCAGTCAAGGGGCCGGCGAGGCTGCCGAGCAGGATCAACAGGCCGAGCGCATGGTGCTGGAGGACCAGATCGCGCAGCTCGAGCAGCGCCGGGCCGAACTCGACCGCCAGATCGCTGAACGTGCTGCGACGCTGCGCGCTGATCAGGAACGTCTTCGTGGTGTCGCCGATTCGCTGCGAACACTCGCCGATCAGCGATTCGAGCTGGATTCGGGTCTCGACGCCGAACAGCGCCACCAGCAGGCTCCGGACCCACCCGAGGTCTCGGCATCGGAGTCGCCGGAGTCGCCGGACTCGACATCTCGCGGACTGCAGGTCGAGGCACCGTCGGTGGCTGCCGCTCAGATGACCACTGCGGCCGGGGAATCGTTGACGCAGGCCACGTCCGATCCTGCAGCGGCCCCGCGGACGTCGCCGGGAGCGAGCGGAGTCGACGAACCCGGGCCGAACCCCCGCTAGCCTTTCCGAGCGGCATGTATCCCGAGGTCGAATCACATCCCAACCTGCCCCAGCTCGAGCACGAGGTGCTCGCCGCATGGGAACGTGACGGCACCTTCGCTGCCTCGGTGGAGTCGCGACCGGCCGGTGAGCACGGCTCGAATGAGTACGTCTTCTACGATGGGCCTCCCTTCGCCAACGGGCTGCCTCATTACGGACACCTGCTGACCGGGTTCGTGAAAGATGCCGTGCCCCGCTATCGAACCATGCGCGGCCAGCGCGTCGAGCGTCGATTCGGATGGGACTGTCACGGCCTGCCCGCCGAAGCCGAGGCGGAGCGTCAACTGGGCATCTCGGGCCGCCAGGCGATCACCGATCACGGTATCGCTGAGTTCAACGAGTACTGCCATGTCTCGGTCCTGCGCTACACCGCTGAATGGGAGCGCTATGTCACTCGCCAGGCACGATGGGTGGACTTCGCGAACGACTACAAGACCCTCGACGTCTCCTATATGGAGAGTGTGATCTGGGCCTTCAAGCAACTGTGGGACAAGGGCCTGGTCTACGAGGGATTTCGGGTGCTCCCGTACTCATGGGCCCTCGAGACACCACTGTCGAATTCAGAGACCCGGCTCGACGATGCGTACCGTGAGGTCCAGGACCCGGCCCTGACGGTCGGTTTCGAACTCGACTCGGGGGAGTGGCTGTTGGCCTGGACCACGACCCCGTGGACACTGCCATCGAACCTGGCGCTCGCCGTCGGTGACGATGTCGAGTACAGCATCATCGAGTCAGATGGTCGTCGGATGATCCTGGCGACCGATCGACTCGAGGCCTATGGCGCCGAGCTCGGTGATGCCACCCTCGTCGGCACCATCGCCGGCCAGGAGCTGGTGGGCCGGTCCTATCGTCCGCTGTTCGGGTATTTCGCCGATCACCCCAACGCCTTTCGAGTGCTGTCGGCCGACTTCGTGACCACCGAGGACGGCACCGGGGTGGTGCATCTCGCCCCGGCGTTCGGCGAAGATGACCAGCAGGTCTGTGAACAGGCCGGGATCGACCTGGTCGTGCCGGTCGACTCGCGCGGCCGCTTCACCGATGAGGTGCCCGACTATGCCGGTCAATTGGTCTTCGATGCCAACACCCAGATCATCCGTGACCTGAAGGCCACCGGACGGGTGATCCGTCATGAGACCTATCTGCACTCGTATCCGCACTGTTGGAGGACGGGGACACCGCTGATCTACAAGGCGGTCAGTTCATGGTTCGTCGAGGTGACTGCGATCCGCGACCGGATGCTCGAACTCAACGACCAAATCCGGTGGGTTCCCGATCACCTGCGCGATGGCAGCTTCGGCAAATGGTTGGCCAATGCCCGCGACTGGACGATCAGCCGCAACCGTTTCTGGGGCGCTCCGATCCCGGTCTGGCGTTCCGATGACCCGGACTATCCGCGCCTCGACGTGTACGGATCGATCGAAGAGCTCGAACGTGATTTCGGCGTCGAGGTCACCGATCTGCATCGGCCGGCGATCGACGATCTGGTGCGGCCCAATCCCGATGATCCGACCGGGCGGTCGATGATGCGTCGGGTCCCCGAGGTGCTCGACTGCTGGTTCGAGTCCGGAGCCATGCCCTTCGCTCAGGTGCACTACCCGTTCGAGAACGCCGAATGGTTCGAACAGCACTATCCGGGGGATTTCATCGTCGAGTACATCGGCCAGACCCGCGGCTGGTTCTACACGCTCCACGTGTTGGCCACCGCACTGTTCGACCGTCCGGCGTTCTCCACCTGTGTCAGCCACGGTGTGGTGCTCGGTGCCGATGGGCAGAAGATGTCCAAGAGCCTGCGCAACTATCCCGATCCGATGGAGGTGTTCGATACCTACGGCGCCGACGCGATGCGTTGGTATCTGCTGTCATCGCCGATTCTGCGCGGTCACGATTTCTCGGTCACCGAGGACGGCATCCGCGACACTGTGCGCCAGGTGATCCTGCCGTTGTGGAACGCGTGGTACTTCTTGACGCTGTATGCGAACGCGGCTGGCACCACCGGGGTGGTGCGCACCGATCAGACCGATGTGCTCGACCGCTATCTGATCGGCGAACTCAAACAGCTCGTGGAGACGACCACCGAGCGATTCGACGACTATGACCTGTCGGGATCGTGCAGTGCGGTGTCGACGTTCCTCGAGACCCTCACCAACTGGTACATCCGTCGTTCCCGTGACCGGTTCTGGGCCGGAGACCAGGATGCGATCGATACGTTGCATACGGCGCTCGTGACACTCTGTCAGGTGAGTGCTCCATTGCTGCCGCTGGTCGCTGACCACATCTACCGTGGCCTGAACGGTGATGAGACCAGCGTCCATCTGCTCGATTGGCCCGATGCCTCCTCATGGGGCCGCGATGAGGATCTGGCCCTCGGCATGGATGCGGTTCGCGATGCCTGTTCGACGTTGCTGTCGATGCGCAAATCCCACGGTCTGCGCGTCCGTCTCCCCCTCGCTCGCGCCGTCGTCGCCAGTCCGGTCGCAGACCTGATCAGGCCCCATGTCGACATCCTGCGCGATGAGGTGAACGTCAAAGAGGTGGTCCTCACCGACGATGTCGAAGCCTACGGACGGCCCGAACTTGTGTTGATCCCCGCAGCGCTGGGACCGCGCCTCGGAGCCCTCACCCAACAGGTGCTCGCAGCTCACCGAAACGGTGACTGGGCCGCCGGACCCGACAGCGTTGTTGTCGGTGGCCATGAGCTCGAATCGGGTGAATACGAGTTCCGGTTGGTGGCCTCCGATGAGGGTGCGGCAGCCACCCTGCCCGGCCCCGGCGGGATCGTGCTGCTCGACACTGAACCGACCCCCGAACTCGAAGCTGAGGGGCGAGCACGCGATGTCGTCCGCCTGATCCAGCAGCGACGGCGCGAACTCGACTTGGCGGTCAGCGACCGGATCGAACTCGGCCTGCGAGCGCCATCGAGCATTGCTGATGCGGTCGAGGCGAACCGCGCGCTGGTGATGGGCGAGACCCTGGCGGTGCAGATGGAGGTCGAGGGTCTCGAAGGCGACGATGACGCCGTGACAATCGACATCAAACGAGTCGCGCCCTGACTCAAGGTAGAGTTCGGCGCTCAGCGAATCCGGAGGTTCTCATGGCAGTGAAGAAGGCTGCAGCGAAGAAGCGCACAACCACATCAGCTGCTGGCAAAAAGAATGCAGCCAAAAAGGCGGCTCCCAAGCGGCCCGCGGTGAAGAAGGCCGCGGCCAAGAAGCCTGCGGCCAAGAAGCCTGTGGCGAAGAAGGCTGGGGTCAAACAGGCGGCAGCCAAGAAGGCTG
>SKFX01000047.1 GCA_007117775.1 Ilumatobacteraceae bacterium | reverse complement strand
CGGCCTGCCGAGAGCGAGGTCCGGTCGTGGCAGAACTCGCTATCGCGCTTCGCCCGGGTCCTCGATATCGCTGATCTGCGTGATCAGGGGGTGATCGTCGAGTACCAGTTGCCGCTCACCTCCAAGCGTCTCGATGTGATGGTGACCGGGGTCGATCGACCCACCGGTGACAACTCGGCGGTGATCGTGGAGCTCAAGCAATGGGACTCGGTGGCTCCGAGTCATGTGCCCGAATGCGTCGAGACGTGGGTGGGCGGAGGTCTCCGCAACGTGCTGCACCCGTCGCGTCAGGCTGCTGACTATCGGCGGTATCTGCTCGACACCCATACGACGTTCTCGGATCTCGAGGTGGCATTGCAGTCGTGCAGCTATCTCCACAACCTCGCGCAGTCCGACGCCCAGGCGATCTTCGATGACGCGTTCGCCGAACTGGTGGCTGCCACTCCGGCGTTCGTGGCCGAAGGCGCTGGTGACCTCGCTGGCTTCCTCGACCACACCGTCGGTGGAGGCTCCGGTGGCGACGCACTCGAGGCGGTGGTGACCGGACGGTTCCGGCCCCATCCGCGTCTGATGCGCCATGTTGCCGACATGATCGAGGCCGAGCCCACCTTCACCCTGCTCGATGAACAGCGGGTGGCCGCCAATGAGATCATCGCGCGGGTGCGGTCCCGTCAGCTCTCGGATCGACCCTCGGTGGTGGTGGTCCGGGGCGGACCGGGGACCGGCAAGAGCCTCATCGCAGTGCATGTCATGGCCGAACTCGCCCGTCAGGGATATGTGGCGTTGCACGCCACGGGTTCCAAGGCCTTCACCGAGACCCTTCGCAAGACCGTCGGGCGACGAGCAGGCGAGATGTTCAGGTATTTCAACAACTTCACCCAGGCCGAAGCCGGCCTCGTCGACCTGCTCGTGGCCGATGAGGCCCATCGGATCCGCGAGTCATCGAATACCCGCTTCACCCGCAAGGCCGATCGCTCTGAACGGCCTCAGATCGAAGAACTCATCACCGCTGCCAAGGTCTCGGTCTTTTTCATCGATGACCGCCAAGTGGTGCGCTCCGGTGAGACCGGCTCGGTCGGCCTGATCACCGAGACCGCAGCAGCACTCGGCGCCGACCTGGTCGAACACCAACTCGAGGCCCAGTTCCGCTGCAACGGATCCGATGCGTTCATCCGCTGGGTCGACAACACACTCGAACTCGAACGAACCAATCATGTGCTGTGGCAGGCCGATGATCCGTTCATCGTCGAGATCGTCGACTCACCCGAGGAGCTGTCATCGTCGATCCTCGCCAAATCACAGGCGGGTGAGTCCGCGCGTGTGGTGGCGGGGTACTGCTGGCCGTGGAGTGATCCGAACCCCGATGGCACACTCGTCGATGATGTGGTCATCGGGGACTGGGCCATGGCGTGGAATGCCCGACCAGACGCCGGTCGCCTCGCCGAGGGAATCCCTGCCTCGCATTTCTGGGCTACCGATCCGGGTGGGTTGAACCAGGTCGGATGTGTCTACACCGCTCAGGGCTTCGAGTTCGAGCATGTGGGTGTGATCTGGGGTCGGGACTTGGTGTGGCGTGCCCGAGAGGGCTGGGTGCTGCAACCCGAGCACAACAAGGACACCGCAGCGCGGCGAGGACTCGCCAAACATCCCGAACGGTTCAGGCGTCTCGTCGCCCAGACCTATCGGGTGCTGCTCACCCGGGGCATGCGCAGCTGCACGATGTATTTCGAAGATCCCGAAACTGAGAACTTCATCCGGTCGCGTATCGAAGGAGCCCGCGCATGAGCGACTTCGAGGCACTTGGTCAGCGCCTCGCTGATTTCGCCCGTGCCCGCGACTGGGAGCGATTCCACAATCCACGCAACCTCGCTGCAGCGCTCTCGGTGGAAGCAGCTGAGTTGCTCGAGGTGTTCCAGTGGATGACCGACGCCGAGGCAGACGCGGTGATGGACGCCCCTGATCGAGCGGCGGCGGTGCGCGATGAGTGTGCCGACGTCCTGATTTATCTGGTCAGACTGGCCGGTGTGCTTGGGGTGGACCTCATGGCCGAAGCCAACGCCAAGGTCGATCGCAATGAAGAGCGGTTCCCGCCGGGTTGAGACCGGGCTCTGCTGAGGTGATCGTCGCGACACACCGTTCCGGGCCGATCGGGACCAAACGGCTGGTGTCCCTCGGCCAATACACGTGTTTCGACTCAGCAGCGCGCAGCGTCTGATACGGCACGTTCCCCTGTATGCATATAGGGTCGGGCATGGCCGGTAGTGGGTGAGAGCACACGATCCAGAGCAGTTGGCGAGAGTCGCACTCGATCTGTTCGCCCCAGCGGGGGTGATCGGTGCGACCGGGATCATCATCGATGACCGCGTCCTGAATATCGATGCGGCCACCAGCGGTGTGGACCGACAGATGAGCCAGCTGGTCCACACCGCCAGCCTCGATGGTGGGCTCGCGGTGGTCGAGGCGTGGCGCGAACGTCGTGTGGTGATCCGAGCGACGCGCGCTGAGGTGGTGAAGCGTTTCGCGGATACGCGTGAGATCGATGCGAGTGTGATGTCGGTGGCTGCATTCCCGGTCGGTGTTCGTGGCCGTGCGCTTGACCACTTCAGTGGTGCCGTCTCGGTCTCGTTCGCCACTGAACGGACCTTTGCTGCAGCCGATCAGACGATGCTGCAGGCTGCTGTCGAGGTATTCGGCTCACTGGTCAACGCGTGGCCGGTGACCGAGCAGTTGTCCGATACCGGCGCAGATTCCGTCGCGGGAGACCTGATGACGCTGGGCCCATTGAGGATCGATCGTGCCGGCCATCAGTCTTGGGTCGAGGACCGTCTGATCGATCTGACCAAACTCGAGTTCGAGGTGCTCATCGAACTGGTCCGCCATCGCGGCCAGGTGTTGTCGAAGTCCCAGTTGTTGGATCTGGTCTGGGGCTACGACGCCGATAACCCCAATGTGGTGGAGGCGTTGGTCTCCTCGCTGCGCCATAAGCTCGAGTCGGCGTCCACGCTGATCGAGACCGTGCGCGGGTTCGGTTATGTGATCCGGCGCCCGCAGACCCCGGCAGCTGACACCTCGAACCCGGATGCACCGCCGGGGCGCCCGTAGACGGCTCCGGCGCACTGCGATGCCGTCACAGGCCCAGGATCACCGTCGCGTAGACGAAGTAGAAGATCAGGCCGGTGGCATCCACCAGGGTGGTGATGAACGGTGCCGACACCACGGCCGGATCCACGCCGAGACGGCGGGCCACGAGCGGCAGACCGGACCCGATCAGCGTCGCCCAGGTGCAGATGGTCACCAGCGTGGCCGAGACCACCAGCGCGAGGTCTGCATCCCAGACGATCGACACCGGGATGAACACTGCGGCGGCCAGCATGATCCCGAGCATGAGACCGACACGTGCCTCGCGCCACACGATGCGGGGCAGATCGCTGAATCGGACCTCGCCGACGGCCATGGCGCGGATCACCGCGGTCGCGGCCTGGGCACCGGAATTGCCGCCGGTGCCGATCAGCAACGGCACGAACAGCGCCAGGGTGACCACCTGGTTGAGCGTCCCCTCGAAGTACTGCAGCACGTTGACGGTCAGCGCAGCGGCACCGATCAGGACCAGGAGCCACAGGGCACGGGCCCGGGCCAGCTTGAGTGCCGACACGGTGAGATAGGACTGGTTGATCGGACTCGACGCACCGCTGAGCGCGAAGTCCTCGGTGACCTCGGCCTCCAACACGCTCATCGCATCATCGACGGTGATCACGCCGACGAGACGCTGTTCGGAGTCCACGACCGGCAGCACGATCAATCCGGCATCGCGCACCAGCGTGGCCGCCTCTTCACGGTCGATATCGGTTCCCACCGAGACCACCTCGGTGGTCATCAGGTCCGAGATGTGCTGTTCGGGATCGGCCACCACCAATGAGCGCAGACCGGTGATCCCGATGAGGCGGCGCTGGCCGTCGAGGACCGGCAGCGCGTAGATCGTCTCGGCGTCGAGGGCCTCGCGGCGGATCTTGGCCATCGCCTCGGCCACGGTCATGGTGTCGCGAAGTGACACGTACTCGGGTGTCATCAGGCGTCCGGCGGACTCCTCGGGATAGCCGAGCAGGATCGTGGTCAGCCGGCGCTCGTTGTAGCTGAGCTGGTGCAGGAGGCGATTCGCCACCTTGGCCGGCATCTCATCGAGCAGCCGGGCGCGGTCATCGGGGGTCATCTCCTCGATGAGATGGACGACACGGTCATCGCGCAGACCGTCGAGCACCTGTTGCTGGTCGATCGGCTCGAGTTCCTCGAAGACCTCCAGCGCGCGGTCGCGCGCCAGCAGTCGGAAGGCGAACGCGGTGCTGGCCGCATCGAGGCGCGACAGCTCCTCGGTGATCTCACGCGTACCGGCCGAGTGCAGCCAGTTCGTCAGTTCAGCGGTGGCACCCTCATCGATGAGGCGGCCGAGATCCAGCGAGGTCATCGTGTCCCAGTCTGTCGTGATCCGACCCATCTGCCTCGATCGGTGGATGGACCACCACCCCCATCTCGGTTTCGAGCGGTGGATGCGGGTCGCGCAGCAACTCGAGTGCCTCGAGACGCTCAGTGGCGCTGAACGGCCGTGTCGTATGGCAGAACTCGACCAGATTGTCGGCCGGATCGCGGATGTAGATGCTGACGCAGAACTCGTGATCGATCTCGAGCACGGTGTACCCGTGGCGCTGCCAGCGTTCGCGGTGGGCGTCGAGATCGGCGCGCGTCGGTGCATCGAAGGCGATGTGGTTCACCCACCATGGCAGCCCCATCGCCTCGTTGAGATTCGCGGGGAAGTCCGAACCGATCGAGTCGTCGTGCAGCTCCCAGAAGGCGATCATCCCGGTGTCACCGCCGCGGTCATCGGTCCCGGTCGAGTAGAAGAAGTGCTTTGAATAGCCGTCATGGTCGGCGCCCGGTGGCGCCGGAGTGGCGGCGCTGACCACCTTGACGAGTTCGAAACCCATCACCTCGGAGTAGAAGCGATGGGTGGCCTCGGTGTCTCGGGTGGCGAACGCGACGTGATGGAACCCCATCGGGACAGTCTCGCACGCCAGAATGGGACCATGTTCCTCGGAGAGGACCTCTTGGCCTGGTTGCTCTTGGCGCTCGGCGGCGCACTGTTCGCCGGGAACTTGTTGGCCATCGTGCGCCCACCCCAAGCCCGTCGCTCAGACGCTGACCTGCCCCGCGCCCCGGTGGCGCGCAGCGTCATTATGGCCGCCGTCGGCCTGATCGCAGCCATCTGGGCCCTCGCCAGTCTGATCCGGGGCTGAGGATCGAACGGGCGCGGCGATGTCGGCATCACCGTTGCGGTTGCGCTTCATCACCTCGGCCAGCGCCTTCGAGCAATTACCGGAACTGCGCGCCGAGGTGGCCTTCGTGGGTCGTTCCAATGTCGGCAAGTCATCGCTGGTCAATGCGCTCGCCAACACCCGCCAATTGGCCCGGGTGTCAAATACGCCGGGGCGCACACAGCTGATCAACCTGTTCGGCCTCGACGGTCGCGACGATGTCGGCCTCGTGGATCTCCCCGGATACGGCTATGCCAAGGTGCCCGGTCGCATCCGACGCGACTGGCCCGAGATGATCGAGGGATATCTGCTCGAACGCGACTCGCTCGTGCAGGTGTTCGTCCTCGTCGACGGCGCCATCGGGCCCACACCGCTCGATGTCCAGATGTTGGAGTGGTTGCGGGCCAATCAGGTCCCGCATTCGGTGGTCGCCACCAAGATGGACAAGGTCAAGTCATCGCGCCGCGATGCCCGCCGTCGCGATCTGGCCGCAGGCTGTGATCTCGAGCGCGGCGACATCGTGTGGACCAGCACCTCCAATGGTGCCGGGATCGCGGATCTGCGCCATCTGGTGCTGGCACACCTGGCCTGAACGAACCGGTCCCGACAACGCGTCCGGATCCTTCGGCGCATCCGCTTGTGGTGTGGTGTTCGTCACATGGCATCATCGGGACATGATCGATCATTTCAAGGCCGCCTGGGAGCAACTCACCGCCGAGGGGGCACCCTTCGCCATGGAACCCTTCGAATTGCGCGGGGTGCCGATGCGGGTGTTCGGCTCCGCACCGCCGACCATGCGGGCACTGTGGGAGCTGGCGACATTGCACGGTGACAAGACCTACCTCGTCTATGAGGACGAGTCCTACACCTATGACGAGGTCGCCGCGCAGGTCCGTGCCCTCGCCGCGGTGCTCCAGGAACGTTACGGGGTGGAGCGCGGTGACCGTGTCGGCATCGCGATGCGCAACTACCCCGAATGGGTGATCAGCTACTGGGCGACGGTGTCGATCGGGGCGGCCGCGGTCGGGATGAACGCCTGGTGGACCGGCCCGGAGATGGAGTACGCGATCAGCGATTCGCGACCCAAGGTGCTGATCGCGGATGGCGAGCGCATCGAGCGCGTCATTCCACATCTCGAACAACTGCGCTCGGGCGGGACGCTCGACATCATCGCCGTGCGCACCGATGCGGCACTGCCCGACGGTTCGGTCCGCTGGGACGAGGTCGTCGATCCGACCGCCGCACCCGATGCACTGCCGGCCGTCGAGATCGACCCCGATGACGATGCCACCATCTTCTACACCTCGGGGACCACCGGATTCCCCAAGGGTGCGCAGTTGACGCATCGGGGTTCGATCCACAACGTCATGCATCTGGTGTTCATGACGATCCTCACCGGCACCGCCGATGCCCTCGCCATCGCGGCCGGTGATCTCGAGGCGCCGACCGATGCGCCCGCCGAGGCCGCCCAGGCGGTGTTCATGGCGCCGACCCCGCTGTTCCACGTCACCGCCTGCAACTGCCTGATGCATCCCGCCACCCTGGCCGG
>SKFX01000169.1 GCA_007117775.1 Ilumatobacteraceae bacterium | reverse complement strand
GCCATCACGACGAGGAACAGATCGCGCGCCAAGCCTGAGGAGACGATCGTGTCCACGGCCTCCACGTTACCGCGCCCGTCCCAGCGCCACCCAGTGATCGGGTTCAACCGGTGCTGTAGGCGTCGAGTGCCGTGGCGATGGTCGTCTCGATGACACCGGCTTCTGCAACCACCGCCTGCAGCCAGGGCGGCCGGAACGCGGCCGCGACCGCGATCGGCTCGTCGAGCGCCGAGCCGGTGACCGCCAAGCGCACGAAGGCGGTGGCGTAGTCCGGTGGTCGCAGATCGCGTCCCAACTCCACGAGTGCGTGGGGATCGGGGGTGGTCTCGGGCGGCGGCGGTGAGAAGAAATGCTGTGAGGTCGGCTCCGATGGGCCACCGGCGAGGCCGGGGCCGTCGCACAGGATCGTGCCGTGCACCGAGGCGGCCCGGCCACCGGCCAGCTGCAGTGCGATATACGCGCCGAGACCACGGCCCACGACGGTGATACCCGCTGCATCATCGTCGTCGACCAACGCGGCGAGTGCCGCGTCGGCATCGGCCAGCATCATCTCCGAGGTGTAGCCACCACCGCGCGGCAGTGTCGAGTGACCGTGGCCGGTGAAGTCCAGGGCGTGGATCGATCCGGGCCACGCCGCCACCCAGGCCGGTGTCGTCGCCGGTGATGCCTCACCGAGGCCGTGCAGCAACAGCAGCGGTCGTGACTGTTCGCGGCGCGGGTCGCGAAGGCGATGCAGTGCCAGGTCGACCTTGTTATGGCGCAGCCAGGTGATCGATGCACTCATCGGTGCGCTCCGAGTGCATCGCCGATGAACTCGAGCACCATGTCGGCGATCTCGGTGGGGCGTTCGATATGCACGAAGTGGCCGGCACCTTCGATGACTTCGAGGCGGCCGTTGACCGGGATGAACGGCTCGACCTCATGGGGGAGTGTGCCCCAGCCCATCTCCTCGAGTTCGGTGACCAATACGCCGAGGAACGGCATGCCCAGTCCGGGCAGACGCGCCAGGGCCCATTCGGGACGCCATGGACCGAAACCACCGAAGCGCATCGTCGGATCGAGCTTCCAGCGCCAACCGTCGTCTGATTCGGTGGCGCCGACCACGACCAGGTATTCGAGCCATTCGCGCGACAGCCGCGGATTGATCCGGCCGCGCCGTGCCGCCAATTCTGAGATGGTGCCCGGTTTGCGTCGTGCCACCGCCGTCGAGCGGCGATGGTCCAGCCATCCAGCCACCTCGGCCGCCAGCATCTTGGTGCGTTCACGCTCGGCGACGTCGGGGAACGGCCGCTTGGAGGGGATGCCGTCGAGGTTCACCACCGCGGAGAACCGTGCCGGCATCGCATCGGCCAACTGGATCATCAACGCCCCACCCTTGGAGTGGCCGATCACCGGTAGCGGCCGGCGGGCATCGATGTGGTCGAGCACCGCGACCGCATCGCGCAGATCGGCATCGAAGGAGTACAGGGCAGCATGGTCTGAGTCGCCGTGGCCGCGTTGATCCCAACCGATCACCCGATAGCCGGCTGCAGCCAAGAGCGGCGCGAAGCAGTCATAGGTCCGCGCGAAGTCGAAACCGCCGTGGACGAGGACCAGCGGAGGATCGGATTCGTCACCCCATTCATGGACGGCGAGACCGACCCCGTCGGCGTCGAGGCGGTACTGGCGGGCGGGAGTGACAGCGCCGGGATAGGTCACGCTCGTGGTGGACATCGGTGTCGACCATAGGCCGCCCGGCATGGTCGGTTCGGATCGGGGATCGCTCGGCGATACCATCACCGCCGATTCACATGGGTATGACATTGAGATCCCAAGTGCTCACAGCACTGATCGCCGCCATGGCAGTCTCGGCCTGCGGTGGCAGCGACGAGACCTATGTCACGCTGCCCCCGATGCGGACCACGACGACCGATGCCACGACCACCACCGTGCTCGATGACACCCGGGTCTTCTATACCGTGAAGCCCGGCGAGAGCCTGTCGATCATCGCTGAGAGTTTCGGGGTTCCCCTGCCGGCATTGATCGAGCTGAACCAGATCACCAATCCCAACAGCGTCGCAGCCGGCAGCACCCTTGAGATCCCGACCGGGGTCCGTCTGGTCGAGCAGTTGCCCGCACCGGCCGCCAATCCCTGAGCGCGCTAGATTGTGATGGGACACAATGCCCTATCAGGGCCGCTCCGCCGTACCTACACTATGGGGCATGAGTTTTTGGCCAACGTCTGATCATTGGAGTGTGAAGATCCCGCTCCACACCCCCCATCCGCGCCTCGAGATCCTGAATCCGACCGGCTGTGTGCGCTTGGCCGATGCGCCCTTCGAGGTGCCTGCGGCCGAGTACGAGGGCCTCGAGTACATGGACTGGAAGAGCGGTGGCGACACGAACTTCGCCCCGTTGGCATCAGCGGATGGTGAACTGGACTGCCGTGGGTTCTGGGACAAGGGCAAGACCGATAAGGACGCCCTGTGGACCTCGAACGCCGAACACGCCCCGACGATCCGCGACTATGTCGATTCGGTCGGTGCCAACTTCGGTCGGGTCCGCATCATCAAGCTCGAGCCCCAGGACCATGAGACGGCGTTGCGCTCCATCCACCGTGATGACAACAACCGCTTCAATCCCGATGACGAGGGATGGGTGGTGCGCTCATGGGTGGAGTTGACCGACAACCCCGACAGCTACATGTTGTTGATGGACAACGATGCCGACGGCCTGCCCGATCCGTCCACCGAACGACGGATCCCGCTGCATCGCGGCGCGCGTTTCGTCGTCGACACCCAACGGCTCTGGCATGTGGTTGTGCATCCTGGCACCGCACCTCGCTATGCGCTGATCGTCAGTTTCGAATCCGGCCCAGTGCTCGACGCCTGGATCCAGACACAGTTACCCGCAACCGCGTCGGTCTGATCAGACCATCTGTGCGCCGCGGTGCTGTTCGGTCAGCGCCGCGATATCACCCATGATCCGAACCAGTTCGAAATCCTTGGGTGTGTAGACCGCAGCGACGCCGCCGGCCTCGAGGATCTGTCGGTCCTCTTCGGGGATGATGCCACCGACGATGACCGGGGCATCCACCCCGACGGCGCGCAACCGCTCGATGACCTCGGGGACCACCTCGAGATGTGATCCCGACAGGATCGACAGACCGATCACATCGGGATCCTCATCGCGTGCCGATGCGGCGATCTGTTCGGGGGTGAGGCGGATACCGGAGTAGATGACCTCCATCCCGGCATCGCGGGCCGCGACCGCGATCTGCTCGGCACCGTTGGAATGGCCGTCGAGGCCGGGTTTGGCCACCAACAGCCGAGGCGGCCCACCGGGCAGGACGCGACTGCGCTCAGCGATCTCAGATAGTGCACCGCGTTCACCAGATCGGGCGCCGGCAACGCCGGTCGGGGCGCGGTATTCGCCGAACACCTCGCGCATGACCCGGCCCCATTCACCGGTGGTGCCCCCGGCGCGGGCCAACGCGATCGTGGCCGGCATCACGTTCTCATCGGATCGGGCGACGCGCTCCAGTTCGCTGAGCGCAGCATCGACCGCGGCCTGGTCGCGCGCCGAGCGCCAAGTGACGACATCGGCGATGGTCTCGGCCTCGACGGCCGGATCGACCTTCAAGATCGCACCGTCACCGCCGAGGGGTGACTCGGCATGTTCGGTGAAGCGGTTCACACCGACCACCACCTGCTCACCCGATTCGATCCGCCGGGTGCGCCCGGCCATCGAGGTCACCAGGCGAGTCTTGAGTTCGTCGATGGCGGCGAAGGCACCGCCGAGGCCCAATATTTCGTCGAGTTCGGCCTGGGCGGCATCGCGTAACGCCGCGGTCTCAGCCTCGATGACATGGGACCCGGCGAAGATGTCGTCGTATTCGAGCAGGTCGGTCTCATAGGCGAGGACCTGCTGGATGCGCAGTGACCACTGTTGGTCCCAGGGTCGCGGCAGGCCGAGCGCCTCGTTCCATGCCGGCAGCTGGATCGATCGGGCACGGGCCTGCTTGGACAGTGTCACCCCGAGCGTCTCGAGCACGATGCGCTGCACGTTGTTCTCCGGTTGGGCCTCGGTGAGGCCGAGCGAGTTGACCTGCACGCCATAGCGGAACCGTCGGGCGCGCGCATCGGTGACCCCGTAGCGTTCGAGGCCGATCCGATCCCACATCTCGGTGAAGGCCCGCATCTTGCAGACCTCCTCGACGAAGCGGATCCCGGCGTTGACGAAGAACGAGAGTGAGGCGAACACCTGGGCGAAGTCATCGGGGGCGATCTGGCCCGAGTCGCGCACCGCGTCGAGCACGTCGATGGCTGTTGCGAGGGAGAACGCGATCTCCTGCACCGGGGTGGCACCGGCCTCTTGGAGGTGGTACGAGCAGACGTTCATCGGGTTCCACAGCGGCGCATTGGCCGCACACCACGCCACCATGTCGACGATCAGTCGACGCGATGGGCCGGGCGCGAAGATGTAGGTGCCGCGCGACAGGTATTCCTTGACGATGTCGTTCTGGGTGGTGCCGCGCAACTCCGCCGATGCCACACCCTGTTCGGCGGCGTTGGCGACGTACAGTGCCAAGATCCATGACGCGGTGGCATTGATCGTCATTGAGGTGTTCATCTGGCCCGGTGGGATCTGGTCCATCAGGGCTCGCATATGGCCGAGATGTGCGACTGGGACGCCGACTTTGCCCACCTCGCCGCGCGCCATGGCCGAATCGGGGTCATAGCCGGTCTGGGTGGGCAGATCGAACGCGATCGACAGGCCGGTCTGGCCCTTGGCGAGATTGGTCCGATACAGCTCATTGGATGCAGCTGCGGTGGAGTGCCCTGAATAGGTGCGCATCATCCACGGCCGATCCCGCTCTGGCTGCGTGTGGTGTTCCATCGACAAAGTGTGCCCCCGCTCGTGGTGATCCGCTACTCAGGTGTCGGTGTCGCTGCCACCGAGTGCATGGGCCAGTCGGCGCAGATAGTCATCGCGTGCGATATCGATCGCCCCCATCGACACCAGATGCGGTGTGGTCCACTGCACGTCGAACAGCGTGGCATCGGTGGCCACCAACCAGTCGACGGTATGCACCAGCGCCACTTTGGAGGCATCGGTGGCCGAGTGGAACATCGATTCACCGGCGAAGAATCCGCCGATACGGACCCCGTAGAGGCCGCCGACGAGTTCATCGCCCGACCACACCTCGATGCTGTGGGCCCATCCGAGATCCGCAAGGGTCCCGTAGGCGTCGATGAAGGCGGCGGTGATCCAGTGTCCGGGTCGGGCCGGGTCACCACATCGCGCCATGACCTCACCGAAACAGCGATCGATCGAGACGCTGAACCGACCCAGGCTGCGGTGCAGTGATCGCGAGATATGCAGGCCGTCGAGGGGGATGATGCCGCGCGGGTCCGGTGAGAACCACGCCAGGTCACGGCCACCGAGCGGCATCGGGAACAGCCCGGTGCGATACGCCTCCAACAGTGTGGCGGGTTCGAGATCGGCACCGACAGCGATGACACCGGTGTCATCGCTCGGTCCCTCGTTCGGGAACTCCCAGCGCGGCGGTGCCGGGTGCCGCGGTGGATCCCGGGCGAACCAGTCGGTCCGCCAGTCGGGCATCACGAACCGTAGTCGTAGAAGCCGCGACCGCTCTTTCGGCCCAGATGACCGGCTGCGACCATGCGCCGCAGGGTCGGGACCACGGCATAGTTGGGGTCCCGGAACTCCTCGTAGAGCGCGTCGAGGATCGATACCGAGGTGTCGAGTCCGACGAGATCCAACAGAGCGAACGGACCCATTGGGAAATTGCAGCCGCCGACCATGGCGGCATCGATCGACTCCTTGGAGGCAGTGCCTACCTCTAGCATGCGCACTGCGTTGTTCAGATAGGGGAACAACAGGGCGTTGACGATGAACCCGGCGCGGTCGGCCACCTCGACAGCATTCTTGCCACAGTCGGTGGCGAACTCGATCGCGGTGGCCACCGTCTCATCGGATGCGGTGATCGGCCGGATCACCTCGACGAGCGCCATCGCCGGTGCCGGATTGAAGAAGTGCACACCGCAGACCGCGTCGGGCCGGCCGGTGGCCATGGCCAACTCCACCACCGGCAGGGTCGAGGTGTTGGTGGCGAGGATCGCGCCGGACTTCACGATGGCATCGAGCTGCGTGAACAGCTCACGCTTGACCTCCAGGTCCTCGACGACACTCTCGATCACCAGATCACAGTCGGCGAGGTCCGCCAATTGATCGGTGACTGAGATGCGCGCCACGATCGCATCGCGCTCATCGGCCTCGAGTTTGCCGCGCTCGACAGCGCGATCGAGGTTGCGTTGCAGGCCAGCCAGTACCGCCTCGGCGCCGCTCATGGTCCTCGACCGCACCACGACCTCGCGGCCGGCCCGGGCCACCACCTCGGCCAGACCCGACCCCATGATCCCAGATCCGACCACCCCAACTCGTTCGATGCGTCCCATGGGGTCACGGTAGTTACCGCTCGGTAACCGATCCAAAGCGGAGCGGTCCGGGGATCGCGCGTTAGTTTGTGGCCCGTGCCCGACACCTCCAGAGTCAATGGCGACCCTGTTGCGGTGAATCCTTGATCTCCACCCTGCTGTTCGCGCATCTCGTCATCGGGGTGCTGATCATCGCGAGCGGTGACCGCCTCGGCCGATGGGCCTTCGCGGTCGCGGCGCTGGCACCTGCGGCCACGGTGGCGTGGGCGACCACTCAGGCCACGGCGGTGATCGACGGCGATCCGGTCCGCCAACGCATCGACTGGGTACCACAACTCGGTCTCGGGTTCGATCTGCGTCTCGACGGCTTCTCGATGGTGATGGTGGCGCTGGTGTCGGGGATCGGGGTGCTGGT
>SKFX01000152.1 GCA_007117775.1 Ilumatobacteraceae bacterium | reverse complement strand
TGATGAGGTGGTGATGAGGTGGGTGTCGACTCGCGTCGATCAGATCACCTTGAGGTTGTCGAGGTACTCGACGATCTTGTTGAAGGTCTCACCATCGTCCTCGATGATCTCGCCGGCCTCGCGTTCGGCGGCCTGGCCGACCTCGGTGATCTGCTGGCCGGCTCCACCCCACCCCACCGGGGTGACGCCGAGATCGGCGACCGTCACGGTCTCGACCGGCTTGGACTTGGCGGCCATGATCCCCTTGAAGCTCGGATAACGGGGTTCGACCACACCGGCGGTCACGCTGACCAGCGCCGGCAGCGGGCATTCCACCTCGTCGTAGCCGGCCTCGGTCTGACGTTCGACCTTCAGTGACGAACCGTCGACGGTGACCTTCTTGGCGAAGGTGACCGACGGAAGGCCGAGCACCTCGGCCATCTGCTCGGGCACGGTCCCGGTGTAGCCGTCGCTGGACTCGGTCCCGGCCAGGATCAGGTCAGCACCGCCGAGGCGCTCCACGGCCGCTGCGAGCACCTTGGCGGTGGTCAGGGCATCGGAACCCGCGAGCGACGGATCTGAGACCAGGATCGCCTTGGACGCACCCATCGCCAGGGCGGTGCGCAGGCCCGAGACCTCGTCATTGGGTGCCATCGACACCAACCACACCTCACCGCCGCCGGCGGTGTCGACGAGCTGCAGGGCCATCTCGACGCCGTAGGCGTCGGAATCGTCCAAGATCAACTTGCCTTCACGCTTGAGGGCGTTGGTGCCGGGATCGAGCTCACCTGGGGTGGCCGGATCGGGGATCTGCTTCACGCATACGATCACGTTCATGGCCCATATCATGCCCGATCTCCGCCCGGATCGCCCAACCGGCCGGGGTGAGGCCGGGCCATGTGACCGATGACCCCGATGCCCCTGAGATGCTCGCACTGGTAGGTTTCGCCTCTTGCAGGTCCTGTTGGTGGTCAACTCCTTCGCGTCCTCGGTGACGGCGCGCACTACCGTGGTGGTGCACCGCGAGCTGTCGCGTCACCACGAGGTCCGCCTGGTCGAGACCAGCCGGCGCGGCCATGCCACCCGGTTCGCCCGAGACGCGGCACGCCGTGGCCTCGATGCGGTGATCGCGTTCGGGGGTGACGGCACCCTCAACGAGGTCGCCAACGGCCTCGCTGACACCGAGACCGCCCTCGGGATCATCCCGGGCGGATCCACCAACGTGTTCGCCCGCACCATCGGCCTGCCCAACGATCCGGTGGCCGCAGCCGGCCTCATCGCCTCGGGCCTCGACGCCGCAGCCGATGATCCGGCCACTCTGGCCCCCATCGGCCTCGGTCGGGTCAACGGCCGTTATTTCTGCTTCCATACCGGCGTGGGTTACGACGCGGCGGTGGTGGAGCGCGTCGAGCGGGCCGGTGCGATGAAGCGCTGGCTGGGACATCCGCTGTTCATCAATGCTGCGGTCAGCACCTGGGTTCGCTCCTATCGGCGCGATCCGGTCACCTTCGAGGTCAGCGCCCGACGCGACGGGCTCGAGGTCGGAGCGGGACGCGGTTGTTTCTGTGTGGTCCTCAACACCGATCCGTACACCTACCTCGGGAATCGACCGCTGTCGGTCTCGACCGATGCGGCCCTCGATCGCGGATTGGTGGCGATCTGCTTCCATGACCTCGATGCTCGAGCGCTGCTGGCCACCGTCACAGCGGCGCTGCGCGGCAACGGCCTCGGCGGCGGTGATCATCTCAGCGAGTGGATCGATCTGGACCGCGTCGAGATCCGTGCCGAGACCCCGGTCCCCTATCAGCTCGACGGTGACCACCTCGGCGACACCGGCGCACTCGAGTTCAGCCACGCCCCCGATGCGGTGCGACTCCTGCGGCCCGGACCTCAGGGATCTGAGGAGTCGTCGGGCGATGCCCCATCGAGTACCGATCGGGCCAGATCGGGATAGTCGGTGATGATCCCGTCGACACCCCAGCCGATCAGCTGGGTCATCGACTCGACATCGTTGCATGTCCACACATTGCAGCCCAGTCCCGCTTCGGCCACCGCCGCCACACCGGCGCGATCCAAGACATCGAGCCACGGGTGGACGAACCGGTGGCCATTGCGATGACAGCTGGCGATCACATCGTCATCCACCTCGGCGACGAGCAGCGCGGTCGTCATCGCCGGAGCCAGTTCACGGATCTGGCGCAGGGTGAGGCGGTCGAACGATGAGATGACGATGGCCTCCCCACCGAGCACCGGCCGTGGCGGAAGCTCGAGCGCCACCTGATCGAGCACCTCGAGCACCGACCGGGCCATCGCGTCCGAAGGGTCGTGACCGGGCTCGATGGCCATGTTCTTGATCTCGACGTTCACCCACGCCCCACGACATGCCACCAGCGCCACCGCGAGCGTCGGAACATGGTCGGGCAGCTGTTCGAGCCGCAGGTCGCAGATCAGGCCGTACCCGTCGATCCCAGGATCGTGGTGGACCACGAGGTGGTGGTCCGCAGTGCGCCGCACATCGAATTCGATCCCGTCAGCACCGAGTTCGACAGCCAACTCGAAAGCCTCCACGGTGTTCTCACGTACGTGGCCCGACGCACCGCGGTGGGCGATCACCGCCGGCGTGGCGACCTGAGCGGTCGGGTCGGAGCGGTGAGATGCAGGGGGTTCCACAGCCAGCGACGGTAGCGGTTCGCGGCGCCGGTGTCCCGCTCGTTCACCTTCCGGTCATTTCGTTGTCGCTGGCCGTTGTCAATCCGCAGACAACCTCGTAGCGTGTCGCCGTCGCCGGACACCCCCAGACCATCCATCGCTTCGAGGAGCCTCCACGTGTCGATCCTTGCCTCCAGAGCCATCCGCAACGAACCCGAAGATCTCTGGCGAGATCATGCGCTCTGCAGAGAAACCGACCCTGAACTGTTCTTCCCCGTCGGCACCACCGGGGTGGCCCTCGATCAGATCGATCGGGCCAAAGAGGTCTGCGGGGAATGCCCGGTGACCAACGAATGCCTCGAGTTCGCCCTCGACACCAACCAGGACTCAGGCATCTGGGGTGGGCTCTCCGAAGACGAGCGTCGCACCATTCGTCGCCGCCGCGCTGCGGCACAACGCGCCGCGGGCTGACCTTCGGCGCGCTGGGACCCGAACGCCGCTCACGTCGAGGGGCGAGGTCGATCCGTCTGAGAGCCGTCGGGCGACCCGGGTCCGTCGTCTTCGCCGGCGGCATCGCTCACCGCATCGGCCATCAGTTGCTCTTCGGCACGCCGAGCCAGGGTCTCGAGCGCCTGTCGATCCAGCGGTTTGAGGGTGTGCACACCGATCTCGACCTCACCGGTCGAGGGCTGATCGCTGATGAGATCGCCGAGGAACACGACCCGGGTGAGATCCGATGTCCCAGCCAGGCCCTTGACGGCATCGACGACCTTGTCGGGTTCCTGGCCGCCGGTGCGGACCTTGATGATCGCGGTGGAGGGCTCCTGGGAGATGTTGCGGACCTGGGCGAGTGCGGCATTGGGCATATGCAGGGTGCTCTGGGCATCTCGCAACCGGGTGCTGAACAGGCCGATCTGGTCCACGACCGCTTCGACATTGTCACCCGATGCGGTGGCGAACTCGACCAGATCACCCACCCCGTAGCGGTCCTCGAACAGCACCGAGAGCCCGGTGAGGTAGTCGTTGACCTTGTGCTGGCCACCGAAGGCCGCCGCTGCGCCGAGGAACCCGGCACTGCTCAAGAAATAGGCCGCATCGATATCGAGCAGGGTGAACAGCGCGATCAGCGCCACCAGCCAGATCACCAATGACACCAGATGATTGACCATGCGCGCCGCGGCATCGACGCGCATGGCGCGCCGGCGCTCGGTGACCTCATAGGTCTCAGCGGCGGTGGTTCGACGAGCGCGTGTGCGCCACAGGTTCGGTGCCCGACCCGAGCCACTGGCCGCTGCGAGATCGCGCGCCGATAACCGCGACACGATGCGGTGAATGATCACCCGGCTGATCCGTGTTGCCACCCACGCAACGATGACCACCGTGATGATCAACAGTGGCACCGTGACGAGTCGATGGTTCTCCTCGACGGCATCACCCAACCACGTCACCACCCCACCGGAATCCTGATCCTCATCGGTGCCCAGTGCGAAGATTCCACCGTGGCTCGAGCCAGCCGAGATCGCGATCTGTATGAGAGCGTTCATGGAACCAGTGTGTCGCACCTGCCGGGTCCACACAGCGCAGACGAGCGGTCGGTCCTCGCAACGAACGGGCCGGTCATCATCACTCGAGTTTGGTCGGCACGCTGAGGTCGACCATCGTCCCGGTGTCCCCGCCATCAGGCAACATCGTCGAGAGGCCGGCGGTTGCGAGTTCCTCGGCGGTCGCCGGCCGGATCTCGATCCTGCCGTTCAACTCGGTGGTCACGAGGGTTCGCACGATCGACAGGCCGAGCCCGGTGGCCGAGTCAAGATCGAAGTCGCGATCGACCCCGGCACCGTCGTCGATGACCTGCACCCGCAATGAGGAGTCCTCTGCGATCAGACGCACCACCACCCGAGCGCCACCGGACCCCTCGGCGAACCCGTGGTCGACGGCGTTCTGCAGCAACTCGGTCAACACCACCGACAGCGGCGTCGCGATCGAGGCCGGGATCCGGCCTCCGTCACCCTGCACGGTGAACTCCACGGGACGATCCGGCGACTGCAGGCCCTCCTCGGCGAGGCGCAGCAGCGGTCTGACGATCTCGATGAAGGTGACATCATCGCCGGGTTCGCGCGACAGCGATTCGTGCACCAGCGCGATGGTGCGGATCCGTCGAACCGACTCAGACACCGCCGCTTTGGCTTCGGGGCTGGTGAGTCGGCGCGCTTGGAGCCGAAGCAGCGACGAGATGGTCTGGAGGTTGTTCTTGACCCGGTGATGGATCTCGCGGATGGTCGCGTCCTTGGACATCAGCAACCGGTCCCGTTTGCGCAACTCGGTCACATCGCGCACCAACAGCACCGCACCGGCCACTCGCCCAGACGATGTCCCCGATGCTCCCGGGGCACCGTCGCCGGACTCGCCGGCGACGATCGGCACACAACGGCACAGCAGGGTCAGGTCGCCACCCTGCTCGAATTCCTCGATGACGGGCAGACCGCGTTCATAGGCCTGGCGGATCGGGCCGTCGTAGAAGCCGAGTTCCGCGAGGCGCATGCCCACAGCGCTGGACTGGATCCCGACCCGATGCAGTGCCGAGTTCGCATTCGGTGAGACATAGCGGACCTTGGCATCGGCATCGAGGACGATGACACCGTCGCCGACACGTGGTGCAGCACTCGAATCACCGACACGCTGGGGGAACGGGAACCGGCCGGACACGATCATCTCGGTGAAGCGGTCGAAGATCTCGTTGTAGGTGCGCTCGAGTTCACCCTGACGTCGCGCCGATGACGGCGCACCCTCTCGGGTCAGCACCGCGATCGGCCGCTCACCGCAGCGCACCGGGATGGCGACCATCGTCGTCGGATCGGTGAGGCCCTCGACGTGCACCTCACCTGAGACCACCGCTCCGGAGTCGAAGGCTCCACCCAGCAACGGGGTCTCGGTCTCATTGGCCCATGAGCCGACCCAATCGGTCTCATAGATCGTCTGGCCGGTGGCCGGTCGGATCTGGGCCGCCACCAACCACCTGCCGTCCTCGACGGGGACATAGAGCAGCAGATCGCTGAAGCAGAAATCTGCCAGCATCCCCCATTCGGCGATCAGACGGTTGAGGTGGCCGACCTCATCGCGGCTCAGCTGGGTGTGGCCACGTGCGAGTTCCACCAGTGATGCCATACCCGCACAGTACCGGTCGTGGACATGCTGATACAGACACTCTCAGCCACCGACCCCGATGCAGCGCGCCTAGCATTCGCTCAGGCACACCTCGGCCCGGTCTGGTCGAGCTGCGATGTCATCGGATCGATGAGGGAGATGATCGGCGATGGTGAGGGATCGGGCATGCAACTGAGGGTGAGCGCGGTGCAGATGTCGATGTCAGATGACCGCGACCAGAACCTGGCGACCGCAGAGCACCTGGTGCGGTCCGCGGCCGAACGCGGCGCACAGCTGGTGCTGCTGCCCGAGTTGTTCGAAGGGCCGTACTTCTGCAAGGACCAGATCGCATCCCATCTCGATCGGGCACTGCCCGTCGAGGGACATCCCACCGTGGAATCGATGCGCGCACTGGCGCGCGAAGTCGGGGTCGTACTTCCCATCAGCATCTATGAGCGGGCGAACAACGCGCTGTTCAACACCGTGGTCATGATCGATGCCGATGGTGAGATCCTCGGGAAATATCGCAAGAGCCATCTTCCCGACGGGCCGGGCTACACCGAGAAGTACTACTTCAGCCCCGGTGACACGGGCTTTCGGGTCTGGCGGACGCACCATGGGGTGATCGGCGTCGGGATCTGCTGGGATCAATGGTTCCCCGAGGCAGCCCGCGCCATGGCACTCATGGGTGCCGAGGTGCTGTGCTATCCGACGGCCATCGGCTCTGAACCGCCGGATCCCGACTGGGATTCGAGTGCGCATTGGCGACGCGTCATGCAGGGCCATGCCGGCGCCAATCTGATCCCGGTCATCGCTGCCAACCGTGTCGGCCATGAGGTCGGCGCGAACCACGAGATCACGTTCTATGGGACCTCGTTCATCACCGACCACACCGGTGCCATCATCTCAGAGGCGGATCGCACCACCACTGAGGCGCTGTTCGCCACCTTCGATCTCGAGTCGATCCGCCGTCAACGGATCGGCTGGGGTCTGTTCCGCGACCGTCGTCCGGATCTGTACGGCCCGCTGCTGAGCCTCGATGGTGAGCCGTGACACGGCGACTGCCCGCCGAGTTCGAACCCCATGAACGCACCGTCATGTGCTGGCCGGCGCGCGCCTCGCTGTACGGGGACCTCATGGACCCAGCACGCGATGCCCATGCGCTGGTGGCCGACACGATCGCGGCCTATGAACCCGT
>SKFX01000221.1 GCA_007117775.1 Ilumatobacteraceae bacterium | reverse complement strand
TTTTTCCTTGAGGGGGCTGTTGGCGGCTCTTCGATGGCCATCGCACCACATCTCCCCTGCGTATCGGCACTGTAGGTGGGCTCTCGGCCCTGGCGTCAGGCAGTGCCGACGGTCTCGATCCGAGGTGAATACTCAAGGTCCGTGCCGGCCCGGCCGATCAATCTCTCGTGAATGAGAAACTGCAATCCAACAAGAACACCATCCTGGCCAGCACTCCCCCCCATCGTCGTGGTCGTCGCACGGGGTTGATCGCCGCCGTCGTCGCGACCGGCGCGCTGGTCAGCAGCAGCACCGTCGCTCTTGCGGCGCCGCAGCCAGCGATGATCACTGCACCGGCGAACCTTTCGATCGGGAGCCAGGGCGATGAGGTCCGCCGCGTCCAGCAGGCGATGCTCGATGCCGGTATTCGAGTGGTCGGTGGTGCCGATGGCCAATTCGGTGCCATGACCGCCCAGGCGCTGCGTGAGTTCCAGCTCACTCGCGGCCTCATGCCGACGGGCGTCGTCAATGACGCCACCCGCGCTGCGTTGCTCCCCTCAAGCGGTTCGGTCGCTCCGTCGGTCCTCGGCCTCTCGCAGGGTGCCACCGGATCTGCGGTCTCTGCACTGCAGCAGGCGCTGACCGATGTCGGGGTTGATGTCGGACCGGTGGACGGCATCTTCGGGCCGATGACCGCAGCAGGTCTGCGCTCATATCAAGAGGGCCGTGGCATCTCCGTCACCGGAACCCTCGACGCGGCGACGGCGCAGCATCTCGCCGCCCGAGCCACCGCTTCATCCAGCACAGCATCGGCTGCAGCGGAAAGCGCGCCGAGTGCTGCGTCGTCGAATCATGACTTTGCTGGCCTCAGCGTCGGCTCAACCGGGCCGCGTGTACGGGCCGCCCAACAGGCACTCTTGAACTCCGGGCTCACCTTCCTCGGTGGTGCCGATGGCATCTACGGCCCGGCAACGGCGAATGCTGTTCGCCTGTTTCAGTCCAACCGCGGCCTTGAGGTCACCGGCTCCATCGATGCTGCGACCGCCGCAGCGCTCGGCGGCTCAGGGTCTGCACCCGCCCCCTCGGGTGATCGCCTCCACCTCGAAGGACTCGCACCTGGTTCCAATGGTCAGTTGGTCGCCGAACTGCAGCGCAAGCTCATGGCGACAGGCATCGCGGTGCGCGGTGGCGCCGACGGCATCTTCGGTCCGGTGACCGCCAATGCCCTCAAGCAGTTCCAGACGGCACGCTCCCTCGAGGCGACCGGCCGGGTGAACGAGCCGACCGCTCGGGCCCTCAGCGAGGTCTCAGTCGACACGACGTCCCAGGCGCCAGCTCCGGCCGCAGCGCCGGCCGGCACCGGCTTCCCGGTCTTCGGCGAGCAGGGTCCGCGCGTCCGCGATATGCAACAGGCGCTCATCAACGCTGGCACTCACGTCCCCGGCGGGGCCGATGGCATCTTCGGCACGATGACTGCTGGAGCGATCATGAACTTCCAGCGCTCCAACAACCTCCAGGCGACCGGAACCATCACCGACCAGACCGCCCAGGCGCTCGGATTGACACCAGCTGCCGCCCAGGCCGCTCCCCCTGCCCGCCAGGTCGAGCTCGAGGCCTTCCCCGTCCAGGGCCGCTGCCACTTCAGCGATACCTGGCATGCACCTCGCGGTGGTGGACGCCTGCATGAGGGCACCGACATCATCGCCGCCGAGGGTCGCTATATCTATGCGGTCACGTCCGGCACGATCACCAGTGTGATCCATGACCGCCCGGGATCTCGGGCCGGGAATGCACTGCGGTTGACCACGGCTGACGGCACCTACTTCTTCTACGCCCACCTGCAGTCATTCGCTGATGGGATCGAGACCGGTACTCGGGTCCGCGCCGGCCAGATCCTCGGTTACAACGGGGCGACCGGCAACGCCGGTATCCCCCACCTGCACTTTGAGATCCATCCCGGTGGTGGCGCAGCGGTGAACCCGTTCCCGGCGTTGCGGGCCATCAACGGCTGCAATACCGACGCCGTGCCGGCCCAGCCCTGATCCACTCACATCTCATCACACCACCAGATCCACCATCGCCCACCGGCGGTGGTGGATCTGGTAGTTTTAGCGTGCTGTTCATATCGATTGGGAGAGTCGTCGCCACCGCCAGTGGTGCCGACGCCGAAGGAGCAACCACCCCGGAATCTCTCAGGCACCAGGACCGATCGATACAGGCAACGCTGGAAAGCAACCGGGAGACCGGTTCACCGACGGGGAAAGGCCACCAGGGCTCCGGCCCGGCTCAAACTCTCAGGTAACGATGACAGCGGGGGTCAACGGGAGGAATCCCGTGAACCACAACAGTCCCCGACATCGCCAGGAGTTACGGTGCCAGACACAGCCTTGACCACCTCCGCGCAGCCCACCGGATTTGCGCAACGCCATATCGGTCCGCGCGCGAACCAGATCGAGACGATGCTGGCAGCGGTCGGTGTCGACACCCTCGACATGCTCCTCGATCAGGTCGTACCGGCCTCGATCAGGTCCCACTCCCCCCTCGAACTCGCACCCCCGCTCTCTGAACATGAGGCCCTCGAGCGTGTGCGGGAATTCGCTGCTTCGAACCAGGTCCGCACCAGCCTGATCGGGCAGGGCTACGTGAACACGATCACCCCAGCGGTGATCCAGCGCAACGTGTTGGAGAACCCTGCGTGGTACACGGCCTACACGCCGTATCAGCCAGAGATCAGCCAGGGACGCCTCGAGACACTGCTCAACTTCCAGACCATGGTCAGCGAACTGACCGCCCTCGAGATCGCCAACGCCTCACTGCTCGACGAGGCGACCGCAGCCGCGGAGGCCATGACCATGGCTCGCCGAATCTCCAAGGTCGATGCCAACGGGTTCTTCGTCCACCACGATACTCATCCGCAGACCATCGCCGTGTTGAGGACACGAGCCGAGCCGGTCGGAATCGACATCATCGTCGGGAGCTGCGACGACCTCATCGCCGAGCAGTGCTTCGGCGCGCTCTTCAGCCTGCCGACCTCGACGGGATCGGTTCGGGATTGGTCCGAGCAGATCGCCGCGGTGCGCAACGCCGGAGCGCTCGCCATCGTCGTCACCGACCTCTTGGCCTGCACCATCATGACGCCACCGGGCGAAATGGGCGCAGACATCGCAGTCGGGTCGGCACAGCGCTTCGGTGTGCCGATGGGCTTCGGCGGCCCCCATGCCGCCTTCATCGCGTGTCGCGCCAGCGCGGCGCGGGCACTCCCTGGGCGCCTCGTCGGGGTCAGCACCGACACCAAGGGCAGGCCGGCGCTGCGCCTCGCGTTGCAGACCCGTGAACAACACATCCGCAGGGAGCGAGCCACCTCGAATATCTGCACAGCGCAGGCACTACTCGCGAACATCGCCGCGCTCTATGCGGTCTGGCACGGCCCCGAGGGACTGAGCGAACAGGCGACCGAGATCTCCCGACGCACCGCCCTGCTCGCACAACTCCTGAACCGGGCAGGCCTCGACACCGACCATGACTCGTACTTCGACACCATCACCATCAGCGGAATCGACGCTGATCGCCTCATCGACGTCGCGCGCGACGCTGGGTATGACCTGCGACGTGTCGATGCGACACGCATCGGCATCACCGTGGACGAGACCACGACCGACTCGATCATCGCCGGTGTCGTCGCTGCCATCACGGCGAGCGACCACGCCACGATCGCATCGGCGATCTCTCATGCCGGGGAGACCGGCGGTGGCACTGCGAGCCCTTCGGATACCACCATTGACCCGAGTTTGCGTCGAAACTCGCCATTCATGGCCCAAGAGGTCTTCCACCGCTACCGGTCAGAACATGAGATGCTCCGATACCTTCGCCGCCTGGCCGATCGTGATCTGGCATTGGACCGCACGATGATCCCGCTGGGGTCCTGCACGATGAAGCTGAATGCGACCACCGAGATGCTTCCCATCACCTGGCCAGAGTTCGCCCACGTCCATCCGCTGGCACCACCCGATGCCACCACCGGCTACCGAAGGCTGATCTCCGACCTCGAGCAGCAGCTCGCTGTCATCACCGGCTATGACGCCGTCAGCCTGCAGCCCAACGCTGGCAGCCAGGGTGAGTTCGCCGGACTGTTGGCGATCCGCGCCTATCATCGCTCCCGCGGTGATGACCAGCGCACGATCTGCCTGATCCCCTCGAGTGCGCACGGCACGAACGCCGCCAGCGCCGTGATGGCCGGATTCGAGGTGCGCGTCGTCGACTGCGATGATCGCGGCGATATCGACCTCGATGAGATCGCGTCGGCCATCGACGATATTGGCAACCGTCTCGGGGCCATCATGATCACCTATCCCTCCACCCACGGGGTCTTCGAGGATCGGGTCAGCGAACTCTGCGACATGATCCATACCGCCGGTGGACAGGTGTACGTGGATGGCGCCAACCTGAATGCTCTGGTGGGCCTCGCTCGCCCGGGGCATTTCGGCGCTGACGTCAGCCACCTCAACTTGCACAAGACCTTCTGCATCCCCCATGGCGGCGGCGGACCCGGTGTCGGACCGGTTGCGGTGCGGAGCCATCTCGCCGAGTTCCTGCCCGGCGACCCGGCCGATCCTGACCGGTCGACCGTGGGGCCAGTGTCCGCGGCACGATTCGGCTCAGCGGGGATCCTCCCGATCCCATGGGTCTACATCTCGATGATGGGACCTGACGGCCTGACCCAGGCGACCTCGATCGCGATCCTGGCCGCGAACTATGTTGCGGCGCGCCTCGGCGAGGCGTACCAGGTGTTGTACACCGGAGCGCAGGGACGCGTCGCACACGAGTGCATCCTCGACCTGCGCCCCATCACCAGCGCCTGTGGCGTCACCGTCGAGGATGTGGCCAAACGGCTGATCGACTTCGGCTTCCATGCTCCGACGATGAGCTTCCCGGTCGCAGGCACCCTCATGGTGGAGCCGACCGAGAGCGAGGACCTCACCGAACTCGACCGGTTCTGCGATGCGATGCTCACGATCCGAGCTGAGATCGCCGAGGTGGAGGCTGGTCTCATCAGCGTCGAGGACAGCCCTCTGCGGCACGCGCCCCATACGGTGTCGGATCTCGTCGAGGACTGGGACCGCGCCTACGCCCGCGACCAGGCGATCACCCCAGATGGAGTCCAGACCGCCGATAAGTACTTTGCCCCGGTCGGCCGAATCGATTCCGCCTACGGTGATCGCCATCTGGTCTGCACCTGTGAACCCCTCGAGGCGTACCGCAGCTGAGCCCGGGGCTCACCGGCGCTCTGCGCTCAGATGAACGGTGGCTTGACGATCCGCCCATCGAGGAGTGCGTTGCGAGCCTGGATCTGCACCGCGGTCCCGATCTCGGTCTGCGGTGGAAGGAATCCGAGTGCGATGCCATGTCCGAGTGATGGCGAGAAGTTGCCCGACGTCACTTCGCCCACCTCCACACCATCGATGCTGATCCCATAGCCCGACCGAGGAGGCCGGCGGCCATCGACCACGATGGCCCGCAGACGCCGATGCGGGCCGCGCTCGCGCTCGGCCAACAGCGCGTCACGGCCGGTGAACGAGGGTTTATCGAATGCGACCACCCAGCCGAGACCGGCCTGCAATGGCGTGATTCCGGGGCCGAGTTCATGGCCGTGCAGCGGCAGCCCGTATTCCAGGCGGAGTGTGTCGCGCGCTCCGAGTCCGGCCGGGGCGATACCGGCGCTGGTGACCGCCTTCCAGAGCGATTCGGCGCGGTCGGTGGGCACGGCGATCTCCACGCCGTCCTCCCCGGTGTACCCGGTGCCGGCCACCACACACGGTGCCCCGGCCCATGAGCACTCCATGACCTCGAAACGGCCGACCTGCGCCGCCGACGCGAAGACGTCACCGAGGCGCTCCCGGGCTGCCGGGCCCTGCACGGCCAGCACCGCACGATCAGCGGTGATGTCGACGCCACCGATCGCGTCGAGCACTCGCGAGGTGTTGGTGGCGTTGGGCATCACGTCGATCACCTGACCGTCGCCGTGCCACCACAGGATCACATCGTCGAGCACCGAACCGTCCGCATCGAGCAGATGTGAGTACTGTGCGCGACCCGGCCCGATCCGATCAAGATCATTGGTCAGGGCCCGCTGCAGCACCTCGACTCCCCCGCTCACCCTGACCGTACCGAGATGGGAGACATCGAACACCACGGCATCTCGCCGACAACGCAGGTGCTCAGCCACCGTGCCGCCGTCATCACCGCCGTATTCCAACGGCAGTTCCCAACCACCGAAATCGGTCATCTTCGCGCCAGCGGCGCGGTGCAGTGCATCGAGTGGCGAGTACCTCATCGTGTCGGCGTCCGAACAGCCTCAGATGACGAGTTGACCGCCGCCGGCAGCGTCGCCGCTGTCGTTCGGCGTGCGCAGGAGCGTGTCGACATCGGCTTTGATCGCTGACAACGACAGCACGTTCAACACGCCCTGCCCCCGATTCACGACATCGATCAGTTGATCGCCGTCACAGAGCACCACGGATGAACCGTTGATCACGAGATGCGCGGAGGCGATATCGGTCTTGACGTGTTCGCGCAGATATTCAAAGACCGACCGGACGGTCTCGAGGCGGATCCCCGCGTCGAGCAGTGTCTTGATGACCTTCAGCTCCAGCAGATCCCCATAGGAGTAGCGGCGACGACTCCCCGATCCGGCCGCATCTGACAGCGATGGTCGGATCAGATCGGTTCGCGCCCAGTAGTCGAGTTGGCGATAGGTGATCCCCACGATCGACGCCGTCTGAGTGCCGCTGTAGCCGAGTTGATCATCTCCCACGGTCGAGTCGCCGAATACCGTGCCCTGCTGTGTCATCGCTGCCTCCTGCGCACCCACATCGCGCGGTACGCGAGATGGTGCGACCGGAGTCTACTGACAACGAGGTAATTACGCCCCCGGCACATCCGGCAGCGGTCGACGGATCAGCTGGCGAAATCCTCGGGATTCACGTTCTCGATGAAGTCCTTGAACTCGTC
>SKFX01000015.1 GCA_007117775.1 Ilumatobacteraceae bacterium | reverse complement strand
GTCATCGCCGAGGCGATCGACAAGGTCGGCAAGGACGGTGTGGTCACCGTCGAGGAGTCGAACACCTTCGGCACCGAGCTCGAGTTCACCGAGGGCATGCAGTTCGACAAGGGCTACCAGTCGCCGTACTTCGTGACCGATCCCGAGCGTCAGGAAGCCGTGCTCGAAGAGCCGTACCTGCTGTTCCACTCGGCCAAGATCTCCACGGTGCAGACCATGCTGCCGACCCTCGAGGCGGTCATGAAGACCGGTCGTCCGCTGGTGATCATCGCCGAGGACGTCGAGGGCGAGGCACTCGCCACGCTCGTGGTCAACAAGATCCGTGGCACGTTCAACGCCGCTGCGGTGAAGGCACCGGGCTTCGGCGATCGTCGCAAGGCGATGCTCCAAGACATGGCGACGCTCACCGGCGGCCAGGTCATCTCCGAAGAGGTCGGCCTCAAACTGGAGAACGCGACGCTCGATCTGCTCGGCACCGCCAAGCGGGTCATCATCACCAAAGATGAGACCACCATCGTCGATGGCGGTGGCACCGCCGATGACGTCGCCGGTCGGATCAACCAGATCAAGACCGAGATCGACAACACCGATTCAGACTGGGACCGCGAGAAGCTCCAGGAGCGCCTCGCCAAGCTGTCCGGTGGCGTTGCGGTCATCAAGGTCGGCGCCGCCACCGAGGTGGAGCTGAAGGAGAAGAAGCACCGCATCGAAGATGCGGTCTCTGCGACCCGTGCCGCCATCGAAGAGGGTGTCGTCGCCGGCGGCGGTACCGCACTCGTGCGGGCCCGCACCGCGGTGGCCGAAGTGGTCGCCGGTCTCGACGGTGATGAGGCCACCGGCGCCAAGCTGGTCTGGGAAGCCCTCGTGGCCCCGGCTCGCAACATCGCCGAGAACGCCGGCCATGAGGGCTCGGTGCTCGTCAACCGCATCGAGGCCGAGACCGGCTCCACCGGTCTGAACGCCGCGACCGGTGAGATGGTCGACCTGATCAAGGCTGGCATCATCGACCCGGCCAAGGTGACTCGCGCTGCGCTGCAGAACGCTGCGTCGATTGTCGCGATGCTGCTCACCACCGAGTGCGTCGTGGCCGACAAGCCCGAGCCGCCCGCTCCCATGCCCGGTGGCGGCATGGATCCCATGGGTGGCATGGGCGGCATGATGTGATCAGCTGATCACTCGACATCTGTCACGTCCACGGCCCCGGGTGCTCCCCGGGGCCGTGGCGCGTCCGGGCTGCCGGGACAACCACGACCGGGACGACACCGCAGTAGGTTGTGGCGGCGATGCAGATCAACCCGGCCCGCTGGATCGAGCAGCGACGACCTGACCGTGCCCAGCGGCCGTTCTGGATCCACCAGGCGGCCGAGTACCTGCTCGGGATCGCACTCATTGCCCAGGGCCTCCAGATGCCCACCCCGGTGATTCCGACCGTCGTCGGTCTCGCAGTGCTGCTCAACGCCGCCTCGGTGCGAGGACCGCTCAGCGCGTTCCGGGTCTTCGGCCGCGCCGGCCACGCTCTGGTCGATCTGGTGCTCATCGCGGTGCTCGTCATCATCGCTGTGCAACCGGTGATCGAGATCGACCCGTTCGGTCGGATGCTGATGGGGCTGGTGGCAGTCGTACTGGCCCTGGTCTGGTACCACACCGACTTCGGTGAGCGCCCTCAGCGGCGACCGGCCACCTCCGAGGAGCGAGCCCGCTTCGCAGGTCGATGGGTCGGTGAGCGCGCCAAGAGACTGCGCGGCCCGCGGCGGCCGTAGGCTGTGAGGATGGGCTTTGATGTACCACCCCCCGATGTCACCAAGTTGCTTGCCGCCTGGGAGTCCTTCGAGGCCGGTGACGAACTCCCCGGCAAGGTGCTCGCGAACCTCAAGACCGCCGGTTTGGGCTTGGTGCTCAAAGAGCTGTCCGAAAGCGGCTGGGCTCCGAGCGCCTGAGGCGCATCGGTTCGGTCCCCCGATGACGATGTCGGGTCGCGGTGGCCGCCAGGTCGTGCCGCGCCCCGCACAGCATCGGCCCGGACCCGCAGTGCGCTGGGTGGCCGACGGCCCGATCACCTGCGAGACGATCGCAGCGGTCGTCGGTGGATCAAACCGCCGTGCCGCTCCGGCATTCGACGGAGCGCGGCTGTCTGCGGTGCTCGCGCTGCTGAGCGACACCGATGACGGCGCTGCGGTGCTGTTGACGAAACGTTCCGTCCACCTGCGCCATCACCGTGGTGAGATCAGCTTTCCTGGCGGGCGCATGGACCCGGGAGAGACACCGTGGCAGACCGCACTGCGCGAGGCGCACGAAGAGGTCGGTCTCAATCCAGACACGGTGCGTGACTGCGGTCAATTGACCCATCTGAACACCGTCGTCAGTCGCAGCTACATCATCCCCCATGTCGGCCTCACCGACGAGGTGTTGGCGCTCGAGCCCGCCAGTGTCGAAGTCGAGGTGGTGTGGTGGCAGCCGCTCGCCGAGCTGCTGGCGCCCGACACCTACCACAGTGAGATTTGGGGTGAGGGCCCGACCGAACGTCTGCTGCACTTCTTCGACCTCGAGCACGAGACGATCTGGGGGGCGACCGCCCATATGCTCGTTGACTTGCTCGACCGGGTGCTCAGCGCGGCGGACTGAGTTCGCCCACGAGTTGCCACAACCGGTCACTGTCGACCGCAGTGGTGGTGCGCGCCCCGATCGATAGACGCAGTGCCGAGCGGCCGTCGAGCACGGTGCGCGTCACCAGCGCCCGACCGGACGCGTTGATCTCCTCGACGAGGGCGTCGGTGGCCGCATCATCATGGGCTGCGATACAGATCAGATTGAGGGGATGCGGAGCCAAGATCTCAAAGCGCTGGTCTCCGGCGATGCGCATCGCCAGCTGTTGGGTGAGTCCGATATGGCGACGAATCATCTCCTGGAAGGATCCGAGACCGTCGAGGCGGATCGTGAACCACAGCTTGAGTGCTCGGAATCGTCGGCCGAGGGGGATCTGCCAGTCGCGGTAGTCGATGGCGGCGTTGTCCTCAGCGGCAGCCGAGCGCAGGTACTCGGGCAGGATGCTGAGCGCGCCGAGCAGCGACCGGCGGTCGCGGGTCCAATACAGGTCACAGTCGAAGTTGACGCCCATCCACTTGTGGGGGTTGGTGCAGTAGCTGTCAGCGAACTCGAGGCCCTCGTTCACCCAGCGGTGCTCGGGCACCAGTGCCGCGATTCCCGACATGGCAGCGTCGACGTGCAGCCAGACGTCGTTGCGGGCACAGATCTCGCCGATCTGCGGGGTCGGATCGAACGCCATCGATGAGGTGGTGCCATGTGTGCTGCAGACGAAGAACGGCACCAACCCGCCAGCGCGGTCAGCCGCGATCGCTGCCTCGAGGGCATCGGGCACCATGGCGAATGACGCGTCATGGTCGACGATGCGGATCCGATCGGTGCCGATCCCGGCGATCCGCAGACCTTTCTCGAGGCTCGAATGGGCCTGAGACGTCATATAGGCCACCAGCGAGGTGGTGTCGCCGACGGAATTGACGTGCCCGTCGGTGGCGCGGTGACGCGCCGAGAGGATCGCGACCAGCGACGCCTCACTGGCGGTGCCCTGAATGACACCACCACCGGTCGGTGCATCAGATCGGAACGCGGTCGGGAGCGCGAGCAATTCCTGCATCCAGTCGAGCATCAGCGTCTCGAGTTCGGTCGCCGCCGGCGAGGTCACCCAACTCATGGCGTTGATGCCCAAGCCCGCGCTCAACACCTCACCGAGGATCGAGGCATAGGAGGTGTTGGCCGGGAAGTACGCGAAGAACGACGGATGCTGCCAATGCACCACCCCGTCCATGATCACCTCGTCCACATCGGTCATCACCTGCGACCAGGTCTCGGGTTCATCCGGCGGATGCTCGGGCAGACGCGAGCGGATCTCGCCCGGTGCGATCGCAGTCGTCACCGGCCGATCACCGACGGTCTCGAGGTACTCGGCGATCCAGTCGATCAGGCCGTGGCCCGCAGCGCGGAACTCATCGGGGGTCACTGATGCTCGCCTCATCGGTGGTGGACTGACCGGTGGCTGGAGGATCGGTCCGGCCACTCGGAGATGCAGCGTCGGGTCCGGTGGCCGGTGACGTGCGGTTGCGCCGGGCCGACACGATGACTCGGGTGGCCACGGCACCGACACCGACGAGGATCAGGCCGAACACCACCAACTGCGGCCAGCCGCTGCGCGCCGCTGAACCGCAGCCGGGTCTCGGTAGGACGCTGAGACAGTCCGACAGGTCGCGGTCGGTGGGATAGAAGTCGTTGAAGACGGTCGTGATCGGCAGGTCATCGGGGCCGAGCTCCTGGGCGCTGACGACTGCACCACCGAGGAGGCCACCCACGACGATGACCGCGGCCAGCATCGCACCGGCCACGACGACCGCGACCGCACCACCGATGCTGCGGCGCGATCCGTTCATCGGCGAGTTCACGGCGGCGGTCATGGGCGCGAGCACGCGTTCTGTCTACCATCGGAGCCAGTGATGCTCCACCCGACCCCCGACGAGATCTGAGTGACCGTGACCACAGCCTCCGATGACGCCTCGATGTCTCCTGATCGCCAGCGTGTGCTGGTGGTGGACTTCGGCGCCCAGTACGCGCAGTTGATCGCCCGTCGGGTGCGTGAACTCAACGTCTACTCCGAGATCGTCCCGGCTTCGATCACCGCTGAGCGGGTGGCCGAACTGGCACCGGCTGCGATCGTGCTGTCGGGCGGGCCCAAGAGCGTGCACGTGCCCGGAGCACCGATGCTGGATGCGGCCATCTATGAGTCCGGTGTACCGATCCTTGGCATCTGTTACGGAGCGCAGCTGATCGCGTCGCAGCTCGGCGGTGAGGTGGGTCGACGCGAACGCGGTGAATATGGCAGGGCCCGTCTGACGCGCCGCGCGGCCTCGTCGCTCCTGGCCCCCGAGATCCCCGACACCCACGATGTCTGGATGAGCCACTTCGATGCCATCACTGAGGTCCCTGACGGGTTTCGGGCCACGGCGTCGACCCCCGATGCCCCCGTCGCCGTCCTCGAAGACGATGAACGCCGGATCTACGGTGTGCAGTTCCATCCCGAGGTGGTCCACTCGCCCCATGGGATGAGTGTGCTCAAGGCGTTTTTGCACACGATGGCGGGCTGTGAGCCGAACTGGGTGATGAGTTCGCTCGTCGACGGCCTCGTCGCCGACATCCGCGCCACCGTCGGCGATGGCCGCGCCGTCTGCGGGCTGTCCGGTGGTGTCGACTCCTCGGTGGCCGCCGCGCTGGTGCATCGTGCCATCGGCCATCAGCTGACCTGTGTGTATGTGGACACCGGTTTGATGCGAAAAGGTGAGAGCGAGCAGGTGGTCGAGACCTTCCGGCGCAATATGGGGATCGAACTCATCCATGTCGATGCCGGGGACCGGTTCTTCGAGCGTCTGGCCGGGATCACCGAACCCGAACAGAAGCGCAAGGCGATCGGGGAGTTGTTCATCCGGATCTTCGAAGAACACACCGGTGGTCTCACCGAAGCCGAGTTCTTGGTGCAGGGCACGCTGTACCCGGACCTGATCGAATCCGGCGGCACCGAGGGCAAGGCCGATGTCATCAAGAGCCATCACAATGTCGGCGGCCTCCCAGAGGACATGACGCTGACATTGGTCGAGCCACTGCGCGAGTTCTTCAAAGACGAGGTCCGCGCCTTAGGTCTTGAACTCGGCCTTCCCGACGAGATGGTCTGGCGCCAGCCGTTCCCAGGACCTGGTCTCGGGGTGCGCATCATCGGCGAGGTGACCCCCGACAAGGTGGCCACCCTGCAGGAGGCTGATGCGATCGTGCGCGCCGAGATCGCGAAAGCTGGCCTCGAGCGCGAGATCTGGCAGGCATTCGCAGTGCTGCCCGATATCCGGTCGGTCGGAGTCATGGGCGATGAGCGCACCTATGGCCACCCGATCATCATCCGCGCCGTCACCAGCGATGACGCAATGACCGCAGATTGGGCCCGGCTGCCCTATGAGTTGCTCGAGACGATGTCGAATCGGATCATCAACGAGGTCCCCGGGATCAACCGGGTGGCCTATGACGTCACCTCGAAGCCGCCAGGCACCATCGAATGGGAGTGAACGGGCCGCAGTGACCGGATCGCAGGGACCGGATCGCAGTGACCGGTAGCAGCGCGGTGGTCATCTCCTGAAACCGTGTGTTCATCGGGGTGTTGGGGCGCTGCGGGAGATCGACGATGGCGAAACGACTCCGATCTGCAACATGACCGTAATATCGGTTATGCTCTTGTTCCATGCCAGGCAAGCGCCAGAAATCACTGGTTCGCAGTGTCGTCGCCGCCGCAGGGCTGGCGCTGGCCGCTCCACTGATGCTGCCCGAGGCGGCGCTCGCCGTCGGCGTCGATGAGGCTCGGCGCCGCGTCGAGAACATCGTTGACGAACTCGAGCGCATCGGCGAACTGTCGGATCGACTCGCTGAGGACTACGCCGAAGCTGTGTCACGCCGTGAGGAACTCGATATCGAGATCGCCGAGGCCGAAGTGCGCGTCGCTGAGATGGGCGAGCAGCTCGATCAGCTGCGTGAGGACCTGTCCGCAGTGGCGGTCCGGGCCTTTACCGGTGCGGGTACCGATGTGCTCGGCCCGTTGTTCACCAACGCCGAGGTCTACAACGACTCACTCCAGCGCGATCAGTACTCGCGCGTCGCTCTCAGCGTCGGCACCACCACCGCCGATGACTATGACGCCCTGTTCGCGGAGTACCAGGCCGAACAGGACCAACTCGAGCGCAACCGCGCCGAGGTGGTCTCGCTCGGAGAACAGCTCTCGGTCTCATTGGAGCAGGCCGAAGCCAAGCGCGCCGAGTACCAGACGGCCCGCGCCGAGGCCGAACGCCAGCTCGGTGAGGCGATCGCCGCTGAAGAGCGTCGCCGTGCCGAGGAGTCCTATCGACGCATGCTCGCCGAACAGGCCGCCCAGAACGCCAACAACGCGAGTGGCGGTGGCGGTGGCGGTGGCGGTGG
>SKFX01000174.1 GCA_007117775.1 Ilumatobacteraceae bacterium | reverse complement strand
CCTGATTCGTTCACCGGCACCACATCGGTGTGGCCCATCAGGCAGAGCGACGGCGCATCGGGATCCGAGCCAGCGATCCGCGCCACCATCGACGCGCGGCCGGGGAGCGACTCATAGCGTTCGATGTCGACACCGGTCCCCTCCAAGAAGTCGACCAGAACGTCCACATTGCGATGCTCATGGCCCGAGTCGGCCTCACCGGTGTTCACACAGGCGTTGCGGATCATCGTCTGCAACAATTCGACGGTGTCACCGACCACGCCGGTGGGCAGCTGCGGTTCCATAGGCGAACCTTAGCGAGGCCATCGTCGGCCGGGCGCCCCAGCAGCGATCGGCGGTTGAGAGCGGCACCGCCATGTCCCCACCGATCCGGGGCAGTAGCATGGGGGTATGGGTACGACGGCCGCCATCGCAGGAGTCGTCATCGCGTCGCTCGGTGCAGTGCTCGGCGGTGCGGTGATGGGTGCGCAGCGACCCGGTCGGCCCGAGACCGTCCCGGTGCGGGCGCGTCCCCGCCGGCGCCGCCGCTGAGGTGGCCGCCGGGGTGATATCGGCGATGATGTCCCGGGGTCGACCGGTGTGGTCGGGCCAAGGATCGGCGATGGCGATATGGTCCTGATCGACCAGGCCCGCTGGTGGTTCCGCGATGAGCGCTGGTGTCATCTCGTCAGCGATACCTCACTGGAGGAACTGCACGCCTTCGTCGAGGCCCATGGGATTCCTCGTCGGGCGTTCCAGGGCGACCACTACGACATCCCCGAGCGCTATCGCACCATCATGATCGATGCTGGTGCTATCGAGGTCGACAGCCGTGAACTCGTGCGGGCACTGCGCATCGCCGGGTTGCGACTGACACCCGAGCAGCGTCGACGCAGCCATCGCTGACACTGTGTCCTGGTCCGGTGTCGACACCTCAGGCCGGCCATCGCGATCCGTCGCCGACCGCGGCGCGCGGGTACTGGACCTCGTCGCCGATGACGAACCATTCGCGCAGATGTGCACCGCATTCGGCCACGGTGCGGGCCAGTTCGCCCCATCGGCTGAGATCGGATGCGACCATCGAGCCGGCTGGGCGGATACTGGCGATGATCAGTTGACGTTGGCGGCTGCGCGCCGCCGCGCCAGCGAAGACCCGGGCCACCTCGATGACCTCATCGAGCGCGTGCTCGGCATCTCGACGGTTGATGGCTCGGTCGTCGCGGTGATCGACCACTGCGATCACCGAACCCGTTGACTCGTGGTCGATGAGCACCACGATGGTCTGTGTCCTCACCGGATCGGCCATCGCATGGCCGATGACGCGTAGCGCGCGTTGTGGGGTGTCGATCGGGTCGATCCCGGCGGTCGGGAAGTGCTCGGGCATGCACACTCCTCACAGTGCTCCGGACATCGAGGTCCGATTCGGGCTGTGGGGAGGTGGTCAGACCGGGGTGCGCTCGGCGGCCGGTTGGGGAACCCGGGGTTCGGGGAGTCTGATCAGTGCCATCGCAGCGGTCGCGCCACCGGCGACCACCAACAGTGCGGTGGCACGCGAGGTCTGATCGCTGAGGACCCCCATCATGACCGGCCCGAGCAGGATCCCGGCACGTGCTCCGGAGGAGAACATGGCGATGCCGACCGCACCCGATACCAGTTCACCGGCACGGCGGATGGCGAGTGGGAACAGCGCTGCGGTGCCCAAGCCGGTGATGAACAGCCCGAGTAGCGCCACCTCGGCGACGGGGCCGAAGACCGTTGCGAGCACCCCGAAGAACGAGACCGCTGCGCTCAGTCGCCGGAACGGTTCGGGTCCGAGACGATCGACGGCGAGATCGCCGAGGAGCCGCGCCACCACCATGCCGGCGCTGAAGGCCACGAACCCGAGGCCGGCGACACCGATCGACACGTCGAACCGCTCGGTCATGAGCAGGGTGCCCCATTCCGTCGGTGGCATCTCGGCGAGGATCGCGAGCACACCGGCGCCGAACATGCCCGCCAGTAACAGCCGTGGCAGCCGTCGTCGCTCGCCATTGTGGTCGAGGTGCTCGATGACGGGTGGATCATTGGGGAGCAGATGGCGTGACAGCCAGATGATGATCGCTACCGAGGCGACCGCGACCGTCAGCATCTGGACCCGAAAGGCGATCCCGATCGCGGCGGTCCATGTTGCGATCAGGCCTCCGGTGAGCGCCCCGATCGACCACACCGCATGCATCCGGGTGAGGACCGATTTGAGTGATGAGGCCTGGAAGTTGATCGCCTGGGCATTGGCGGCTACATCGGTGAGGCCGTCGGTCGCACCGAAGAGCAGCATCACGGAGAACAGCACCAGCGGCGTCGGAGCCCAGGGGATCACCGGGATCACCGCCGCGAGGGCCAGTGCGGAAGCGATACCGATGGTGCGGCTGCCGAACCGGTTGATGATCACACCGCTGCCGAGGCTCATCAACAGACCGCCGATGCCGGCGCCGAGGAGTGTGAAGCCCAGGACCGTATCGGTCATCTCGAGATCCCGGCGGATCTCGATGAGCCGGGGCACCCACGAGGCATACAAGAACCCGTTGACCCCGAACAGGGCGCCGATCGCTACCGCGGTGAGGGTGCGTGGGGATCTAGGGTGGAGGGCCATGAGTGCAGTGACGATCTATCACAACCAGCATTGAAACTCCTCTCGCAATGCCGTGAGCATTGCCGAGGAGATGGGGATCGATGCCGAGGTGGTGTTGTACATGAAGACACCACCCGACGCCGAGACACTACGAGAGATCATTGCACGGCTCGAGGATCCGCCGACCGATCTCGTTCGCCGAGACTCGACATGGAAGAAGTTGGGATTGACCGATGACGATGTCGCGACCACCGACCAGATCGTCGATGTCCTCGTCGCGCACAAGTCCCTCCTCCAGCGACCGGTCATCGTCACCGCGCAGCGAGCCATCATCGGCCGACCCAAACAGCGGATCATCGACCTCTTCTCCTGATCGCGACGCGCCGTCTGGCGACGATACAAACCCCGACCACAGCCCGGCCGCCACCGGGGCGGTCTGGTCGGTGCTGTGGCGACTCTTGGTGCGCCAACGCGCCGCGCTCGCACTCGCGATCGCAGTCGGCCTCGTGTGGACCGCCGCGAAGGTGGCGGTCCCGCAGCTGACCCGCCTCGCAGTGGACCGTGGGATCTCGGTGGGCGATTCGGTCGGGTGGTGGGCGGGTCTCATCATCGTGGCCGGTGTGATCACCGGGGTGTTCACCGCCACCCGGCGCTATCTGGCGTTCCGTGAGAGCCGTCTCACCGAGACCCGGCTGCGCGAACAGCTGTTCAACCACATCCTGTCGCTGCATGTCGGCTATCACGACCGCGCCCAGACCGGCCAGTTGATGAGCCGTTCATCGAGCGATCTGAACCAGATCCAGGCCTTCGTGGTCATGATCCCATTGACCGTGTCCAATATCGCCCTGATCATGGCGGTGATCGTGGTCATGGTCCTCACCGATCCGCTCTTGGCGTTGGTGGCACTGGCGCCGCTGCCCTTCGTCAACTGGACGGCCCGTCGGTTCTCACAGCGCATCCACCCCGCCGTGCTCGCCGTTCAGGCCGAACAGGCCCAGTTGGCGACCGTGGTCGAGGAATCCATCGCCGGGGTACGCGTCGTGAAGGGGTTCGGGGCCGAGGAGGTCATGAACGCCCGGTTGGAGACCGAGGCTGGCGATATCGCCCGGGTATCACTCGATGCCGCCGCGTTGCGGGCCACCTATCTGCCGCTGCTGGAGTTGTTGCCGACCCTTGCGGTGGTCGGTGTGCTCGGTGTCGGCGGGATGCAGGTGCTGAACGGTTCGTTGAGCGTCGGTGCGCTGGTGGCGTTCAGCTTCTATGTCGCATTGTTGATCTGGCCGTTGCGGACCATCGCGATGACCGTGGCGTTCGCGCAGCGCGCGGCGGCCGCACTCATCCGGGTGCATGAGGTCCTCGGGGCGGTTCCCGCCGTCGTCGACCCGACCGATCCGGTCCCGCTGCCGCCCGGTCGGGCCGCTGAGATCCGCTTCGAGGCCGTCGAGTTCGGATACGGATCCGAGCCGGTGCTGCGCGGCCTCGATCTGCATATCGAGGCAGGCTCGTCGGTCGCCATCGTCGGTGCGACCGGATCGGGCAAGTCCACGATCGCTCGACTGCTGTTGCGCTTCTATGACCCCGAGCACGGATCGATCCGCCTCGGTGGTGTGGATGTGCGCGATCTGCGACTGGCCGATCTACGCCGCAGTGTTGGTGTGGTCTTCGAAGACACCCTGTTGTTCTCCGACACCGTGGCAGCCAATATCGCGTTCGCCTCCCCAGATGCCGATCTCGACACGATCCGCGCCGCGGCGCGTCTCGCCGGTGCCGACGAGTTCATCGGCGAGCTCGCCGATGGCTATGACACCCTGCTCGGTGAACGCGGCTATTCGCTATCGGGCGGCCAGCGCCAGCGAATCGCGATCGCCCGGGCGATCGTGGCCGATCCCCGGGTGCTGGTACTCGATGACGCCACCAGTGCGGTGGATCCGACCAAAGAACATGAGATCCGCGATGCCATGCGCAGTGTCATGGCCGATCGCACCACCCTGATCATCGCCCATCGCCCCGCCACGATCGCGCTCGCGCAGCGCGTGCTGCTCCTCGACGACGGCCACATCGTGGCGGCCGGCACCGATGAGGAACTGCGCCGGAGCTCGGCGCGCTACCGCGAGGTCATCGCAGCCATGGACGATGCCGATGATGCCCGAGTCGATCAGTCCGGCGCCGAGACGGGGTGGTCGTGATGTGGTCGACACCGAACGTCGCGCCCGAACCGGTGGATCCGCGCCAAGCGGCCCGGGTGCTGCGCCGTGCGGCACGCTTCGCCCGGCCGTATCGGCGCAGCGCCGCGCTCGCAGTGGTGTTCGTCACGATGTCGACCGCCACCACACTGATCGGGCCACTGTTGGTCCGCTGGGCCATCGATGACGGTGTGCTGGCTGGTGAGCGGTCGGTGCTGGCGGTCGCGGTGGTGCTGTATCTCGCGATCGCGGCGGTCGCCTATCTCGGTTCGCGGCAGCAGTACCTGTACGTGAACCTCGCCGGGGAGAGCTTCCTGCGCGATCTGCGCATCCGGCTGTTCCGCCACCTCCAGCGCCAGTCGATCGACTTCCATGACCGTAATAAGGCCGGTGTGCTGGTCTCTCGGATGACCGCCGATATCGAGTCGATGTCGGAACTGGTCCAATGGGGTCTGTTGCAGTTCGTCTCCGCAGCGCTGTTGCTGACACTGTCGTTCGGGGTGCTGGGTGTGCTGTCGTGGCAGCTGCTGATCGTCGTGTTGTTGATGTTTCCGATCATCATCGTGGCCTCGATCCGCTTCCAGCGTGATTCCCGGCTCGCCTATCTCGCGGTGCGCGAACGCGTCGGTGACAACCTGTCGAGCCTGCAGGAGGGCATCGCCGGGGTGCGCGTCATCCAGGCCTACGGTCGCGAGGATGTCCAGCGCGAGCGGTTCGAGGTCTCGAACCGGGCGCTGTATGCGTCGCATCTGCACAGTGTCAAGGTCTCGACCTGGTATTTCGGGCTCGTCGAGTTCATCGGGGTGTTCGCGACCGGTGTGGTGATCGCGGTCGGTGGGTGGCTGGTGTCGAACGGTCAGATGTCGGTCGGCACCGTGATCGCCGTGGTGCTGTTGCTGTCAAGCCTGTTCGAACCGGTGCAGCAGTTGTCGCAGCTCTACAACACCGTGCAGTCCTCGACAGCGTCGCTGAAGAAGATCTTCTCGATCCTCGACACCGAACCCAGCGTCTCCGAGGCGTCCGATGCCGTCGAGTTGGCGTCACGGGGTGATCTCGAGGCGACCGGGATCGGCTTCGCGTACCGCGGCAGTGCCCGGCGCGCCCTCGACGCGGTCAGTGTCGAGATCCCTGCCGGCCAGCGCCTCGCGCTGGTCGGGCCGACCGGTGCGGGCAAGTCCACCCTCGCCAAGCTGCTGGCGCGCCTGTATGACCCCGATGAGGGCCAGATCCGATTCGGTGGGGTGGATCTGCGGTCGGCGACCGTCGCATCGTTGCGCGATCGCATCGTGGTGGTGTCCCAGGAAGGGTTCTTGTTCTCGGGCACGGTGGCTGACAACATCGCTCTCGCCCGACCCGAGGCGACCCGTGACGAGATCCGTGGCGCACTCGGTGCCCTCGGGATCCTCGAGCGACTCGAAGCATTGCCCGACGGTCTCGATACCGAGGTGCGCGAACGCGGCAGTCGCCTGTCGGCGGGGGAGCGACAGCTGGTGTCACTCGCCCGGGTGGCACTGGTTGATCCGGCGGTGCTGATCCTCGATGAGGCCACCTCGAGTCTGGATCCGGGAACCGAAGCGCTGATCGAAGCGGCTCTCGAGGCTCTCATGGTCGATCGCTCAGTGGTCATCGTCGCCCATCGGCTGTCGACGGTCCGCCGGGCCGATCGCATCGCGGTCATCGATCTCATCGATGGGGTGGGTGGAATCGTCGAGTCGGGCTCCCATGACGAACTGGTCTCATTCGGCGGTCGTTACGCCGCGCTGTGGGATGCCTGGGCGGCCAGCGCCACCGATTCGATCTGAGTGTGCTCAGAGCCTGGTCAGGGCCTGGCGAAGACCAGGACGAATTCGAGGAGGCCGTTGTCCTCGGTGGTGATGCCGGCGATCGACGGGTTCGCGATGGCGTAGTCGGCGAAGACCACGGCGATATTGCCCAAGACGCCGATCCGGCCATCGGATCGCTGGGCAGTGACATCGAAGACCACCTCATTGGTGGTTCCCCGCAGCGTCAACTCACCGACGGCGGTCGCGGTGATCTGCTCACCGGGCGCAGGGAGTTCTCCCAACTCGATCGGTTCGGTGAGGGAGAACTGTGCGGTCGGGAATTCGTCCACGTTCATGATGCGGCCACGGAACTGACCGTCGCGGCGGCTGTCATCGCTGATCACCGAGGCGAGATCCACGCTGAAGTCGACTGCGGTGATCGTGGTGTCCTCAATGATGAGTTCGCCGTCCACCTCGCTGGTGCGTCCCACACCCTCGGTGTTCACACCGAAGAGCACCTCGGTGACGCGGTAGCCGACCTCGGACTCCGACGTCGCCACCCATCGCCCCTCGACGCCCGGATCGT
>SKFX01000179.1 GCA_007117775.1 Ilumatobacteraceae bacterium | reverse complement strand
GCATACGGGAACGCGTTCAGCACCGCGAAGCAGCGCTCGGTGCGCCGGACGATGTGCAGTTCTTCATCATCGAGTCCGGACTCGAGCAATCTCGTGAAGACGCTGGTGGTCTCGCCGGCACCGGACGCACCGGCGACGAATGCTCCCGCCGAGGCCACGTACTCAGCTCTCCAGCCGTTCCAGATCCGGTCCAGCAACGGAGGCTCACCCATCGAGGGCCAATGAGGTGCCGGCGCTGATCTCCGAGATGAGTTGGGCGACGAAATCGTCGCCACGAACACCGCGTTGCACCTCGCCGCCGCGCGGATTCACCCCGACGGTTCCAGCGGCCACATCATCGTCACCGACGACCAGCACATAGGGGATCTTCTCCATCTTCGATGCTCGGATCCGCTTACCGAGAGGGTCATCGGCGGCGCTGGTCTCGGCCCGCACTCCCGCCGACTGCAAAGCACCGTGCACCGTCGCGGCATAGGCCTCATGGGCCTTGGCGACGGGCAGCACACGCACCTGCACCGGCGCCAGCCACACCGGGAACGCCCCGGCATAATGCTCGAGCAGCACCCCGAAGAACCGCTCCACCGAACCGAACAGCGCCCGGTGCAACATGATCGGGCGATGCCGGGCGTTATCGGCACCGACGTATTCGAGACCGAAGCGTTCCGGCAGGTTGAAATCGGCCTGGATCGTCGAGAGCTGCCAGGTCCGCCCGATCGCATCGCGCACATCGATATCGATCTTCGGTCCGTAGAACGCCGCATCGCCGTCCTTGACGGTGTAGTCGAGACCATGGCGCTCGAGCGCGGCTGCAAGCGCAGCGGTGGCCTTGTCCCAGATCTCATCGGTGCCGACGTACTTGTCGGGATTGCGCGTCGATAGATGGAAGCTGAAGTCTTCGAACCCGAACGCCCGCAGCACCGACAGCACGAAGTCCAACAGTGAGGCCACCTCATCGGGCAACTGCTCCTCGGTGCAATAGATATGGCTGTCATCTTGGGTGAAGCCCCGAATGCGCAACAGACCGTGCAGGGTGCCGGCACGCTCATAGCGGTAGACGGTCCCGAGTTCGAACAGCCGCAGCGGCAGTTCGCGGTAGCTGCGTTGGCGGCTGCGATAGACCAGGCAGTGCATCGGGCAGTTCATCGGCTTGGGGAAATAGACACCGTTGTCCATCTCCATCGGCGGATACATACCATCGGCGTAGAAGTCGAGATGGCCGCTCGTCTCGAACAGGCGCGCATTGGCGAGATGGGGCGTGTACACGAACTCATAGCCACCGCGCTCATGGCGTTGACGGCTGTAGTCCTCCATCAGCTTGCGAACCGTCGCACCCTTTGGATGCCACACCGCGAGACCGCCACCGAGTTCGGACGGGAAGCTGATCAGATCAAGTTCGGTCGCCAGTCGCCGGTGATCTCGCTTGGCGGCCTCCGCGAGTCGTTCGAGGTGATCGTCGAGGGCGGCTTGCGATTCCCACGCCGTGCCGTAGATCCGCTGCAACATCGGCGCGCGCTCATCGCCGCGCCAGTACGCGCCGGCGACCTTCATCAACTTGAAATGCCCGAGGCGACCGGTCGAGGGGACATGGGGCCCACGGCATAGATCGACGAACTCGGGGGTGTTGCGGTACACGCTGATATCGCTGCCCGGGGCGATATCGACCGAGTCGACATCATCGGCTTGACCACCGCTGGCGGTGACTCGTTCGATGATCTCGCGCTTATAGGGCTGATCGCTGAACAGCTCGAGCGCTTCTGTGGCGGAGACCTCAGAACGAACGAAGGGCTGATCCTGCGCGACGATCTCGCGCATGCGCGTTTCGATACGGATCAGATCCTCATCGCTGAAGGTGGCGCCGTCGGGGAGCTCGAAGTCGTAGTAAAAACCGTCGGTGATCGCCGGGCCGATCGAGAACTTCGCTCCGGGGAACAACTGGGTGACCGCTTGGGCCATGACATGGGCCGTCGAATGGCGCAGGACCTCTCGACCATCATCGGTGTCGACGGTGATGATCGCGACCTGAGCGCCGTCTGACACCTCACAGCCGAGATCCACCTGCGCACCGTCGACCTCAGCGGCGATCGCCGCTTTCGCGAGTCGTCGACCGATCGATGCTGCGACATCGTGGACGGTGGTGCCGGTCGGATAGGCGCGCTCGGACCCATCGGGCAGTCGGACCGAGACCGTGCTGGAGTCAGACATATCCGATGATTCTACGGTCACTGATCGTTGATCAGCCCCGAGCTGTGCTCAGGTGACCGGTATCGGACTCGACATCGGCTCCGGCGGAGGCATCGACATCGTCCACGCTCGCAACCCGGCTCGCGGAGGACTCCGTCGGCGTGCCGGCATAGACATTGCGATAGTTCTGGCCGGTCATCTCACGGATCTCGAACATGACTTCGTCGGTCATCGAGCGCCAGGCCAGATGCTCGGCGGTTCGGCCCCGGTAGCGCTCCGGGTGGATCGGCCGGCCGATGTGGATCGAACAACTCTGGCGCAGTTTCGGAAGTTTGGCATCAGGTGGTTGGATCTGGTCGGTGCCGACGATGCCGACGGGATACAGCGGGCAGTCGAGTTTCATCGCCAGGCGCGCCGCGCCGGTGCGACCCTTGTACAACATGCCATCACGACTGCGGGTGCCCTCGGGGAAGATCCCGAACAGACCACCACTGCGCAACACCGCCTCGGCCAGGTCCAAGGCCGCCTGCGCCTTGTCACCACCGGATCGGTCGATGGGGATCATCCCCATCGCCGGAAACAGATATCTCGTCTTCCAGGAGTCCATGTACTCAGCCTTCCCGACGAAACTGATGTTTCGGGGCAGGGTCAACATCAAAAAGGCCGAATCGAGGAATGAGATGTGGTTCGGACACAGGACCGCTGGGCCGGTCTCGGGCAGACGGTCATAACCGATGCAGTCGATGTTCCAGAGCCGACGGCCGAGCGGACCGAGCACCCGTCGCGACCGCTGCTGCAGTCGCCCAGCCCCCCGACCGAGTTCCACGGCCAGATCCTAGACCCATCGCGCGCATCGGACCGCATGCTGGCCTGATCATCGTCGAGCCATGTCGATGATGTCGGCCGGTGTCGATCAGGACCGAAGGCGACCAGTGCGGTGATCGGGCCGCCCCACACCGCTCAGTCGGTCGCTGCCAGGCGGACACCGAGCAGGGCCGCAGCCGAGTCGATCCGACGACCCGCGGCGGCGGCCTCGTCGATGATCGCAACGGCGCCGGGGGTGTCGAGGTCGTCATCGAGGCGATCGCGCACGGCGTCGAGCACCGCATCGTTCCCCACCTCATTCACCCCGTCGTTATCGGTGTCATCACCCAGAGCGCGATCCTGCTCTGACACGGCGGCGCGCCACGCCCACAGCCGTCGTCGATTGCGCTCCATCAGCGAGTCATCCCATTCCCATTCGGTCCGGTAGTGGTGCTCGATGAGCGCCAGTCGGATCGCCATTGCGTCCCACTGCTCACGGAGCTGATCGATGAACACCAGATTGCCGAGGCTCTTGGACATCTTCTCGCCGTCTTTGGCCACCAGTGCGGTGTGCATCCAATGGCGGACGAACACCTCACCGGTGGCGGCTTCTGACTGGGCCATCTCACACTCGTGGTGTGGGAAGATCAGATCCGCTCCCCCGCCGTGCAGATCGATCGTGGTGCCGAGTTCGCGCAGCGCCAACGCGCTGCATTCGATATGCCAGCCCGGCCGGCCCGGGCCCCATAGCGAGTCCCATGCCGGCTCATCATCTCGAGATGGTTGCCACAGTACGAAATCGAGCGGATTGCGCTTATCGGGATTGTCGACATCACCGCCGCGCTGGCGCGCCAGGTCCATCATCTCATCGATGCCGAGGCCGCTGAGCGAACCGAACCGAGGCGCACATGAGATATCGAAATACACCGCACCGTTGACCACGTACGCATCGCCGCGCTCGATCACCATGCCGATGAAGCCGCGGATATCGGCGATGGCCGACGAGGCGCGTGGGCGTGCTGTGACCTCGAGGGCGTTGAGCGCCGCCATATCGGCCTCGAACCTGGCCTCCTCACCAGCGGCGAGGTCGAGGTAATGGACCCCGAGTTCACGGGCTTTGGCGAAGAGCGGATCATCGACATCGGTCACATTGCGCACACAACTCACACGATGGCCGCGGTCGATCAACCGACGCTGCAGCACGTCATAGGAGATGAACGTCGCAGCGTGCCCGAGATGAGTGGCGTCATAGGGCGTGATACCGCAGGTGTACATCAGTACGTGTGGGCCCGGTTCGAAGGGCACCACGGCCCGGCGCGCCGTGTCATACAGTCGCATCGGCGGGGTCATTGCTGGATGTGATCGTCGCTGATACCGGTCAGCTGTGGCGCCACCCGCGTCCGGTATCGGACATTGAGCTGCAATAGCACCGCAGTGAAGGCCTCGATGGCGGTCGCGTTCGACAGTTCGCCGGCCTCGAGGGGCCGGCAACCGGGAATGGCCGCGACGATCCGGCCCACCTCGGCGATGGCTTCGCGATCATCGGAGCAGATCAGCACATCGGACTCGATCGGTTCACCGAGATGTCCGAGTTCCTTGGCGGGCAGGTGGTGGAATGCTGCAACGACGCGGCTCTTGGGGACCGCTGCCTGCACATGGGCCGCCACACTGCCGCGCGGCGGCACCAGCGGCTGGAACTCAGATCCCACCCGCACCAGCGCATTGGCCATGCTGATGACGATCTTTCCCTCGAGTTCGTCGCCGTACTGGCGGGCGGTGACCGCAGCGGAATCCCAGGGGGTGGCGATCACGACGACATCGCACTGTGCCGCCAACGCATTATCGCCGGCTGATAACCGGTCGACGAGATCAGGCCATCTCGCGTGCAGTCCGTCACAGACCTCCACGGCGCGTTCGGCTGAACGCGAGCCGATCACCGCGAGGTATCCCACGCTGGCCAGGCGCGCCGCCAACGCACTCCCCGCGGGCCCTGTTCCTCCGACGATGCCGATCCGCATGTCCAAGAGCCTGTCACACCAGAGGGGTCCCACCAACTACGCCAGCGACCTCACCTCATCATGGACGCCGCCCGGCGACCGCGATCAGCCCCGGCGATCACCGCCATGACGATGGCAGAACAGGGCAATGGCGTAACCGGGCGATGGCCCAACAGGTAGTGTCGAAGGCCGTGGGACTCCTCGAGAACAAAAAGATCGTGATCACCGGTGTGTTGACCGATGCCTCTCTGGCCTATGCGGTGGCGGAGCTCGCGCTGGCCGAGGGTGCTGACATCGTCCTGACCGGCGCCGGTCGCTCACTCAGCCTCACCCAGCGAACCGCTCGCAAACTCGGATCGGACACACCGCTGGAGGTTCTCGAATTCGATGTCACCGTTCCCGAACATGGCTTGGCGGTCCGCGCTCATCTCGCCGACAAATGGGGACGCGTCGATGGTGTGCTGCATTCGATCGGCTTCGCTCCCCAGTCATGTCTCGGCGATGATTTCCTCGCCGCTGAGTGGGATGACGTCTCGGTCGCTCTGCATATCTCGACCTATTCGCTCAAGGCGCTCGCCGAGGCATTCGTCCCCCTGATGAGCGCCGGTGGCGCCTTCGTCGGCCTCGACTTCGACAATCGTCAGGCATGGCCGGCCTACAACTGGATGGGGGTGGCCAAGTCGGCGCTGCAGAGCGTGAACCGCTACCTGGCGCGACAGCTCGGGGCGAGCGGTATCCGCTCCAATCTGGTCGCTGCCGGCCCGATCAAGACCATGGCTGCCAAATCGATTCCGGGTTTCGCACTGTTCGAAGACACCTGGGACGAACGGGCACCACTGGGATGGGACGTCCAGGACCGCGTACCGGTGGCGCGGGCATGCGTGGCGCTGCTATCGGACTGGTTCCCGGCGACCACCGGCGAGATCGTCCACGTCGATGGCGGCTACCACGCGGTCGGCGCCTGAGGACACCGGACCAACGACTGCACCCGCGACCGACGCCTGTGGCGGCTGCTGAGGCCCTGCTGACACGACTCGGTACGGTGGGGAGATGAGTGCCGACGATCGCGAGGTCTCGCCGGACGAGGCCGCTGCGGCCAACCGGCTCGGCGATCAGACCAGTCCGTATCTGCGCCAGCACGCCCATCAACCGGTCCACTGGCACCCATGGGGTGATGAGGCCTTCGCCGAGGCCCGCCGGCGCGATGTGCCGCTGTTGGTCTCGATCGGCTACTCCGCCTGCCACTGGTGCCATGTCATGTCCGATGAGTGCTTCGACGACCCGGATGTGGCTGCGGTCATGAACGCCTCGTTCGTGAACGTCAAGGTCGATCGCGAGGAACGACCCGAGGTCGACGCGCTCTATATGGAGGCGTTCGCGGCGATGACCGGACGCGGCGGATGGCCCCTCAACGTCTTCATCGACCCGACCGGCCGACCATTCCACGGTGTCACCTATGTGGGTCGAGATCGCATCATCGAACTCCTCGAGGCGGTCCGGGATGCCTGGAGTGAACGTCGCGGTGAGATCGACGAACAGGCCGATGCCCTCGTCGAGGCGATCGGCCGCAGCGCCCGGCTGAGCGGGACGAGTTCGGTTCCAGAACTCGATCTCATCAACCGGTGTCTGTCACCGATCGCGAACTCATTCGATGCTGAACACGGTGGATTCGGCACTGCACCGAAGTTCCCCCAGACCATGCATCTCGAACTGATCTCGAGGGCGCTGCTCTGGGGCGGATCTGATGATGCCCGCCGTGTGCTGGAGGTCTCCCTCGATGCCATGGCCTCAGGGGGGATCTACGACCATCTCGGCGGTGGCTTCGCGCGCTATTCGGTGGACCGTGAGTGGAGTGTGCCGCATTTCGAGAAGATGCTCTACGACCAGGCCCAGATGGTCCGGCTCTATCTGCGCAGTGCCATGGTCACACGGCACCAGAGCTGGATGCGGGTCGTGGTTGAGACGATCGGGTATGTGCTCGAACGCATGCAGGCCCCCGAAGGCGGGTTCTACAGCGCCGAGGATGCGGACTCACCCGATCCCGGTGCACCGCTGCGCCATGGCACCGAGGGTCTCTATTACACCTGGACCCCCGATGAGGTCCGGGCCGTGCTCGGCGCTGATGCCGATGCGGCGATGCAGTGGTGGGG
>SKFX01000132.1 GCA_007117775.1 Ilumatobacteraceae bacterium | reverse complement strand
GCCGGCGCGAAGATCAGCGCCACGATCGTCATCACCTTGATGAGGATGTTCATCGACGGGCCGGAGGTGTCCTTGAACGGGTCACCGACGGTGTCGCCGACCACGGCGGCCTTGTGGGCGTCAGAGCCCTTGCCACCGTGTTTGCCGCCCTCGATGTACTTCTTGGCGTTGTCCCAGGCGCCACCGGAGTTCGCCATGAAGATGGCGAGCGAGAAGCCCACCACCAGCGCACCGGCGAGGAAGCCACCGAGGGCATCGACGGAGATGAAGCCGATGATCAGTGGGATCACCACGGCGAGGCCGCCCGGAATCAGCATCTCGCGCAGCGCCGCTGCGGTCGAGATATCGACACACTTGGCGTATTCGGGGACCGCGGACGGATCGCCCTCGCGCAGGCCCGGAATCTCGCGGAACTGACGGCGTACCTCCTCGATCATCTTGTTGGCGGCACGACCGACGGCGTCGATGGTGAGCGCTGCGAAGACGAACGGCAGCATGGCGCCGAGGAACAGGCCGATGAAGACCGAGACCTCACCCACGTCGAGCGACAGCACCCTGCCCTCGTCGAGCAGCGATGCCTCGAATGCCTTGAACAGCGCCAGAGCGGTCAGCGCCGCCGAGCCGACAGCGAAGCCCTTGGCGATCGCAGCGGTGGTGTTGCCGAGCGAGTCGAGCGAGTCGGTGACCTCACGGACCTTGGGGTCGAGGTGCGCCATCTCGGCGATACCGCCGGCGTTGTCGGCGATGGGGCCATAGGCGTCGACCGAGACCACCACACCGGTGGTGGCGAGCATGCCGATGGCCGCCACGGCGATGCCGTAGATGCCGAGATCAGCATTCATCTGCTGGCCGCCCCAGTAGGCGACGCCGACGCCGAGGACCACGAGGATCACCGAGGCGCCGACCGACATCATGCCGACCGAAACACCCGACAGCACGGTGGTGGCCGGGCCGGTCTCGGACTGCTTGGCGATCTTCTTGACCTGGGCGTACTCGTCAGAGGTCCAGATCTCGGCCACCTTGCCGATGCCGAACCCGACCAAGAGGCCGCCGATCACCGACACCGACAGACCCCACCAGTTGTCGACGAGGTCGAGGCCGTTGAAGAAGATGTATCCGAGCCCAACCACGCCAACCACGGTGATCGCCATGGCGACGTTGGTGCCGCGGTGCAGCGCCTTGGAGAGGTCCTTGGACTCGAGTGAGTCGCCGGCGCGCACGAAGAAGGCGCCGATGATCGACGCCACCATGCCCACCGCTGCGACTGCGAGCGGGAACACGAAGAACTCGGGCTGTTCATCGACGGTGAGGAACCCGAGGAATGATGCGAGTGCCAGCGGGGCGATGATCGAGCCGGCATAGGACTCGAACAGGTCGGCACCCATACCGGCGACGTCACCGACGTTGTCACCGACGTTGTCGGCGATGGTGGCCGGGTTGCGGGGGTCGTCCTCGGGGATGCCCGCCTCGACCTTGCCGACGAGGTCGGCGCCGACGTCGGCAGCCTTGGTGTAGATACCGCCGCCGACACGGCTGAACAGTGCGATCGTCGATGCACCCAGACCGAAGGTGGTGACCACCTGGAAGGCGTTGTCCACATCGAGCCAGACCGCGAAGACCAGATAGCTCATCGAGATGCCGAACAATGCGAGACCGGCCACGGTGAAGCCCATGACCGCAACACCGCGGAATGCCAGCGGGAGGGCCTTGTTGGCTCCCTCGATGGCGGCGTGGGTGGTGCGGGCGTTGGCCCGGGTCGCGATGGTCATGCCGATGAAGCCGGCGAGGCCGGAGAACACCGCACCGACGATGTAGGCGATGGCGCCCCATGGTCGGCCGTAGTCCAACAGCACGAAGATGAGGATCGTCATGATGACGACGAAGCCTGTGACCCAGGTGTACTCACGGCGCAGGAACGCCTTGGACCCCTCCTGGATGGCGTTCATCAACTCGACCATCCGTTCGTTGCCCGGTGACTCCTTTGTCACGGCTTGGAAGAAGTAGGCCGCCAGACCCAGCCCGGCGAGGGCGGAGAGGGCGGCGATATAGGGGACAAGGTCCACGGGTAAGCCTCCTGATGCGAAACGCTGTGAAGTGAGAGGTTGCTCGGTTCAGCGATGGCCGTTCTCGGCCGTCAGCGATGTTAGTTGGATCAGAGCACGAAGCGACGGTTTGTCTGACTCGTGCTCCGACTCCGGCCCGCACCGACTCGACGTGCGAACGAGCACTCTCATGATCATCTGGGTTGATATGTGGTGATTGGGACATGCTTACTGCTCGGCCAGCATCGAGTGCAAGCCTGATCGATTCGTCGGGTCCGAGATCGCCGAACGATTACCGCTCGGCGGACCGATCGGGGGTAGTTTGTGGACATGGCTCAGACCCTCAGCCGCACACCGGTGTCCGGTACCGCAACGTCCACCCCCGCCAAGCGCAAGCCGTTCTTGTTGGACCTGTACTCCACGGCGGTGGGCAAGAAGTACGTGATGGCGATCACCGGCATCGCGATGATCGGTTTCGTCATCGTCCACATGCTCGGCAACCTCAAGTTGTACCAGGGGGCGTCGGCGACCGGGATCTATCCGATCGACACCTATGCCGAGTGGTTGGCCACGCTGTTGTATCCGGCGGTCCCGAAGTACGGGGTGCTCTGGCTGGCGCGTATCGGCCTGTTGACCGCAGCGGTGTTGCATGTGCATGCCGCCTACGGCCTCACCGTCATGAACCGCCGGGCACGTCCGGTCCGCTACCAGTCGTCGCGTGACTATCAGGTCGCGAACTTCGCCAGCCGGACGATGCGCTGGACCGGTGTCATCGTGCTGTTGTTCCTGTTCTGGCACATCGCGGATCTGACCCTCGGCTGGGTGAATCCGGGCTTCATCTACGGCGATGTGCAGATGAACGTCGTCAACTCGCTGTCGCGGGTGCCGGTCGCACTGTTCTACATCGTTGCCAACATCGCCCTCGGCATCCATCTGTTCCATGGCACCTGGAGCTTGTTCCAGTCGATGGGTTGGAATAATCCCCGGTTCAACTCATGGCGCCGAGGCCTCGCTGCGGCGGTCGCCACGGTGATCGTCGTGGGCAATGTCTCGTTCCCGATCGCCATCATGACCGGTGTCGTGACCTACAACCCCTGACATCGACCATCTCGCCGCGCCCATTCCATCATCCGAGCAGTACACCGACCCGACGAGCACGAGAGAAAGCGATATGAGCATCAACCTCGACTCCAAGATCCCCGAAGGCCCGCTGGCCGACAAATGGGACAACTTCAAAGCTGACGAGAAACTCGTCAACCCCTCCAACAAGCGCAAGTTCAAGGTGATCGTCGTCGGCACCGGTCTCGCCGGTGCCTCGGCTGCGGCCACGCTCGCGGAACTCGGCTACCAGGTCGAGGCGTTCACGTTCCACGACTCGCCGCGCCGGGCGCATTCGATCGCTGCTCAGGGTGGTATCAACGCCGCCAAGAACTACCGCGGTGACGGCGACTCCATCCACCGGTTGTTCTACGACACCGTCAAGGGTGGCGACTTCCGTTCGCGTGAAGCCAATGTGCACCGTCTCGCCCAGGTCTCGGTGGACATCATCGACCAGATGGTCGCCCAGGGCGTCCCCTTCGCCCGCGAATACGGTGGCCTGCTCGACAACCGGTCCTTCGGTGGTGCACAGGTGAGCCGGACCTTCTACGCCCGTGGCCAGACCGGCCAGCAGCTGCTGCTCGGCGCCTACCAGCAGATGGCCCGCCAGATCGGCCTCGGCAACATCAAGCTGTGGAACCGCATGGAACTCGTCGATGTGGTCACCGTCGACGGCCGCTGTGCGGGCATCGTGACACGCGACCTCATGACCGGTGAGGTCAGCTCCCATGCCGCGCATGCCACCGTGTTGGCCACCGGTGGCTATGGCAACGTGTTCTTCTTGTCGACCAATGCAATGACCTGCAATGTCACCGCCGCATGGCGCGCACATCGCAAGGGTGCGCTGTTCGCGAACCCGTGCTACACCCAGATCCACCCGACCTGCATTCCGCAGTCCGACGACTTCCAGTCGAAGTTGACGTTGATGTCAGAATCGCTTCGCAATGACGGCCGGGTGTGGGTACCGGCACGCGCCGGCGATGACCGGGCACCGGACCAGATCCCCGAAGCCGAGCGCGACTACTACCTCGAGCGGCTCTATCCGAGCTTCGGCAACCTGGCGCCGCGCGATATCTCGTCGCGGGCCGCCAAGCGTGCCGTGGACAACGGACAGGGTGTCGGTCCGCTGCGCAACGGTGTGTATCTCGATTTCTCCGATGCGGTCTCGCGCCTCGGCAAGGACACCGTCGAGGAGCGCTACGGGAACCTGTTCGAGATGTACGAGCGCATCACCGGCGAGGATCCGTACTCGGTCCCGATGCGGATCTACCCGGCCTCGCACTACACGATGGGCGGACTGTGGGTCGACTATGAGTTGATGACCTCGATCCCGGGTCTGTATGCCGCCGGTGAGGCGAACTTCTCCGATCACGGCGCCAATCGCCTCGGCGCCTCGGCGCTGATGCAGGGCCTCGCGGATGGCTATTTCGTGCTGCCGTACACGATCTCGAACTATCTGGCACCGCTGCTGAACCAGCCGGTGCCCGGCACCGACCACGAGGCGTTCAAGGTGGCCGAGAACGCGGCGCGTGACCGCTTCCGTCAGTACCTGTCGATCGGTGGCACCCGCTCACCGGATTACTTCCACCGTGAACTCGGCAAGATCATCTGGGACTACTGCGGGATGGAGCGCAGCCAGCAGGGCCTCGAGAAAGCCATCTCGGAGATCCCGGCGCTCTATGACGAGTTCTGCAAAGACCTTCGGGTCACCGGCGGTGGTGACAGCCTCAACCAGACCCTCGAGAAAGCCGGTCGTGTCGACGACTTCTTCCAGTTGGGCATGTTGATGTGTCGTGATGCGCTCGACCGCGAGGAGAGCTGCGGCGGTCACTTCCGCACCGAACACCAGACCGACGACGGCGAGGCGTTGCGCGATGACGACAACTTCGCCCATGTGTCCGCCTGGGAGTGGACCGGTGATCCGAGCAATCCGAACCTGCACAAAGAGCACCTCGAATATGAGGTCGCCAAACTTCAGACCCGGAGTTACAAGTGAGCACCAAGCTGACCAACCTGAAACTCAAGATCTGGCGCCAGGCCGGCCCCGATGATGCCGGTCGCTTCGAGACCTATGAGATCCCCGAGATCAGCGATGAGGCCTCGTTCCTCGAGATGCTCGACATCTTGAACGAGCGCCTGATCGAACAGGGTGATGAGGCGATCGTGTTCGACCATGACTGCCGCGAGGGCATCTGCGGAACCTGTTCGTTGATGATCAACGGCCAGGCCCATGGCCCCCAGCGCGCCAGCGCCACCTGCCAGTTGCATATGCGGACCTTCAACAGCGGCGATGAGATCGTCATCGAGCCGTGGCGTGCCCGGGCGTTCCCGATCATCAAGGACCTGATGGTGGACCGCGCCGCATTCGACCGCATCGTCGAGTCTGGCGGCTTCATCTCCGCTCCGACCGGTGGCGCACCCGATGCCAACCTGACGCCGATCCCCAAGCCAGTCGCGGATGCCGCGATGGATGCTGCGGCATGTATCGGATGTGGCGCCTGTGTGGCCGCATGTCCCAACGGCGCGGCGAGCCTGTTCACCTCGGCGAAACTGTCCCACCTCAACCGCCTGCCCCAGGGCCAGGCCGAGCGGTTCCGCCGCACCGAGGCGATGGTGGACACCATGGACGACTACTTCGGTTCTTGCACGAACCACGGTGAATGCCAGGCGGCATGTCCCAAGGAGATCTCGATCGACATGATCGCGCTGATGAACTCCGACTACCGCAAGGCGAAGTTCAAGAACCGCAAGAACTTGTCGCGGATCTGATCGGGGATGCCCGCGGTGCTCAGTCGCGGTTGACGGTGACCTCGCAGCGATTCACCACCGCGCCGGTATCGGCGTGCGTCACGGTGACGTCCACGGTGAGTGCCGTCGCATCATCGGGGACCTCGAAGGTGACACGGCCCACCCGCTGGCAGTCGTCGGCCTCGATCGTCCCCGAGAAGGCCCATCGCCCGAGAGCTGAGCCGTCGACAGCGGCCTCGACGGTGACCGTGGCATCGTCGATCCGTTCGCGCAGGTCATTGATCAGGTGGATCGCCATTCGGTGCCGGCGGCCGGCGTTGAGACCCGCGGCGGGAAGATCGGCCACGCCGAGCAGCGGTCGACAGGCAGCGGTGAGCGCGTCATAGGCCGCCAGTCGGGCTCCGGTGTGGTCGATGACCGAATAGGAGATCGCTGGGGCGGGATCGTTGAGCGCGAACACGCAGAACCCTCCGGTCGGTCGGTACTTGAGTCGGCGCAGGGTCTCGACGGTGTGTCTGATGACGAGGGCCTGATGGGCTCGGGTGGCGTCACCGAAGTCCACGATGCTGGCGTGGTCGGCTGGGTCGAAGCGTTCTCGTAACTGATCGGGCTCTGCCCCATGGTGTGCAGCGAGATGCGCCCAATCCAGATCGGGCCAGCGGTCGGTGTGGATGAAGCCGGTCTCGGTCGGCACCGACTGGCTGCCGAACTCGGTCACGAAGCGAACCAGGCGAGGCATTCGGCGGGCCACGGTGGCGAGCTCATCGACCTCACCATCGCTCCACCCGAACCATAGATGGGTGTCGGCCCCATCGAGGAGCGGCAGATGGGGGAGCGATCCGGATTGCGCCACACACGGCCGGGTCGGATCGGCATCCTCGATGGTCCGCTTCACCCATCGATCCAGCACGACGCGATCCAAATCCGGACGCTGTTGGGACACGAGCCGACGCAGCAGGCGCGGCCGATGCGAACTTCGCCGCTGGGTCTGTTCAACTGTCGGAGACGAGGTGTTCATCGCGCGCTCGGATTGGCCATGCGCCCACCACAGCATCACCGAGGGGTGATGGCCGAGGCGATCGACCAGAGCGGTCGCCTGCTCGACGGCACGGGCCTTGATCCGTCTCGACTGTGCGCCGATCAAGGGGAAATCCTGCAAGATGACGAGGCCCAGTCGATCGGCGGTGTCGTAGAGGGAATCGGGTGCGATATGGCCGTGCACCCGGATGGCATCGAGTCCGGCGGCGATCGCCTCACCGCAGAGATGATCGATTTCGGCAGTACTGATCGATGC
>SKFX01000164.1 GCA_007117775.1 Ilumatobacteraceae bacterium | reverse complement strand
TCGCCGCTGGTGACTCCTATAACGACATCACCATGCTCGAACAGGCCGATGAAGCAGTGTTGTTCCGGGCTCCGCAGAACGTGCGTGACGCCTACCCCAACCTGGCGGCCTGCGAGGACTACGACGAGCTGTTCTCGATGATCCGCGCCCACCTCTGATGACTTCGCGTCCGCGCTGCGGACAAGGCTCCGGGGCCCAGAGTCGGTCGTGGATGTACCATCGCTGATGTGAGCCGCAACGGACCGACCGAGACCATCGCGATCGCCACCGGCGGCGGAGACGCTCCGGGCCTCAACGCGGTCATCAAGGCCGTCACCCTGGGCGCCCGGCGACGCGGCTGGAGGGTGCTCGGACTCAAGGATGCCTTCAACGGCATCCTCAACCCCGACGACTACCCCGATGGCGGCAGCATCGAACTCGATGAGAACACCGTTCGCTACATCGGCCATCAGGGTGGCACGATCATCGGAACCACCAACCGGGGCAACCCCACCGCCTATCCCGTCCAAGCTGACGATGGATCCTGGAGCACGGTCGATCGCACCGATGAGCTGATCGATCGGCTCCAAGCGCTCGGCGTCGACGCGCTGATCTCAGTCGGAGGTGACGGATCGCTCGAGATCGCCCATCACATCCACCAGCGCTCGCTCGAGACCGGTCGCGGACTTCGCGTCATCGGCGTCCCCAAGACGATCGATAACGACCTCGACCAGACGACTTCGACCTTCGGGTTCGATACCGCTGTCAGCTTCGCCACCGAGGCCATCGACCGGCTGTTCTCGACCGCCGCATCACACGGACGGGTGATGGTGGTGGAGGTGATGGGTCGTTATGCCGGATGGATCGCGTTGCACTGCGGTGTCGCGACCGGTGCCCACGGGATCCTGATCCCTGAGATCCCCTATCGTCTCGAACGTGTCGCCGATATGATCCGGCAACGACGCGCCGCAGGACGCGACTATGCGATCGTGGTCGTGGCCGAAGGTGCTGCTCCCGTCGACGGTGAGATCACCGTCGCATCTCGCAGTCTCGGTCGAGCCGAGCGCCTCGGCGGTGTCGGCGAGAAGGTGGCCAACGAACTCGAACGCCTCACCGAGATGGAATCGCGTTCGGTGGTCCTCGGCCACCTCCTGCGCGGCGGGACACCGACGTCGACGGATCGACTGCTCGGCCTGCGATTCGGTGGTGCAGCGATTCGGGCCCTCGAACAGGGCTATGACGGTGTCATGGTGGCGCTCGCGCCACCCACCGTCCGCTACGTCTCATTAATCGAGGCGACGCGTGCCCTCAAGACCGTGCCGGTGTTCGGTGACACCGTTCTGACGGCGCGCGACCTCGGGGTCTGCTTCGGTGACTGACCCGCAGCCACGTCCGCCCGACGAGGTCTCGAGCAGATCTCCGCTGTTACGGGCCGGCATGGTGTCATGGTCCGTGGTCGGCATCGCCGCCGTGGTGATCGGCGTCCTGTTCGTGCTCAACTCGTTCAAGCTGGTGGTCGTTCCACTGCTCCTGGCGCTGTTCCCCGCAGCGCTGTTGATGCCGGTGGTGCGCCGTCTCCAGCGTTGGGGATGGCCACCGATGCTGGCGGTGGCCTCAGTGACGCTGCTCTCGCTCGTGGGCATCGGCGTCATCCTGCTGGTGTTGATCTGGCTGGTGTTCGCAGAATTCCGGGTATTGCTCGACAATATCGAGGAGGCGTATGTCGAGATCGCCGACTTCGTCGCCCGACGGCTCGACCTGACCCTGCCTCCCCTCGATGACGTCGTGGCGCGCATCGCCGAATGGTCGCGCAGTTTCGATGTCAGCGGCACTGCCACCAGTGTGGCGTTCACCACCCTTGAGATCATCGCCGGAACGCTGCTCGGAGCCTTCGCGCTGTTCTTCTACCTCAAAGACGCCGACCGGATGCGTCGAGGCCTCGGTGCATTCTTCCCGTCCAATCTTCGCGACGATGTCGACCTCGTTGCTCGACGCGCCTGGTACACCTTCGGCGGATTCATCCGCGGCCAACTCCTCGTCGCAGCCGTCGATGCGGTCCTGATCGGTCTCGGCCTGTTCATCCTGGGCGTCCCCCTCGCCCTCCCATTGGCCCTGATCATCTTCTTCGGTGGGCTGTTCCCGATCATCGGCGCATTCGTCGCCGGGGCGATCGCCGTGCTGGTCGCACTCGGCAGCGGCGGCTTGGGCCTCGCCCTGGCCGTCCTCGTCCTCAACGTCGTCGTGCAGCAACTCGAGAGCAATTTGCTGCAACCGGTGATCATGTCCAAGATCACCCATCTGCATCCACTCGCCGTGATCACCGCCGTGACCGCCGGCGCGGTCGCGCTCGGAGTGCTGGGAGCCTTCCTCGCCGTGCCGATCGTTGCAGCCGCCGTCCAGGGTCTGCGCGAGGTCCGCCAGCACCGCAGTGGCCCAACGCTCGGGCCAGACGATGCCGCCCGTGGCCCGGCCGACCCGGCGATACCCTGACCGAATGGACGCCTCGGACTGGGATCAGCGATATTCGAGCACCGATCTGGTGTGGTCGGCAGAGCCGAATCAGTTCGTCGAACAGATCTGCTCAGCTCTCAAGCCCGGCACGGCGATCGATATCGCCTGTGGGGAGGGTCGCAACACGATCTGGCTGGCGACGCAGGGCTGGAAGGCGACGGGTGTCGAATTCTCCGCCGTCGCTCTCGATAAGGCTCGCCGTATCGCTGAGCACAACGGCGTCGATGTGGACTGGATCCTGGGTGATGCACGCACCGTCGACCGTATCGTCGACCAACGTTTCGACCTCGTGCTCTTCTGTTATCTGCAGGTCCCCGACAGCGACCTCGTCGAGGCATTGCGCGCCGGTGCACAACTGCTCGGCGAGACCGGGCGGCTCGTGGTGGTCGCCCACGCGCTCGCGAACCTCGAGGGTGGTGTCGGCGGCCCACAAGATCCCGCCGTGCTATCCACCCCCGAGCGGGTCACAGAAATCCTCACAGACCTCGGCCTCGTGATCGAACGGGGTGGCGAGGCCCAGCGAACGGTGCAGACCGACGATGGTGAGCGCACTGCGACCGACCTCGTGGTGATCGCCGGCGCTCAGCACCAGCGGTAACCTGCAACCATGACGGCTGGCCCGATTGATCGCGATGCTCCGGTCTTCGTGGCGGGCCATGGTGGCCTCGTCGGTTCAGCGATCATGCGCTGCCTCGAACGCAGCGGGTTCAGCAATGTCCAGACCGCCAGCCGCAGCCAATTGGACCTGAGGGATCAGTCAGAGGTCTCCCACTGGTTCAAAGCGAACCGTCCTCGCTACGTGTTCTTGGTGGCCGGTACTGTCGGTGGCATCCTGGCCAACTCGACGAGACCAGCCGAGTTCATCTACGACAACTTGATGATCCATGGGACCGTGGTCCACGCCGCCCACGAGTTCGGCACCGACAAGCTGCTCTATCTCGGTTCTTCGTGCATCTATCCGCGCCATGCGACCCAACCCATCGGTGAGGATCAGCTGCTGACCGGCCCACTCGAACCCACCAATGAGTGGTACGCAGTCGCCAAGATCGCCGGCATCAAACTGTGTCAGGCCTACCGTCGCCAGTACGGCCACGATTTCATCTCTGCGATGCCGACGAATCTCTACGGCCCCAACGACAACTTCGATCTCGACTCCAGCCATGTGCTCCCAGCGCTGATCCGCAAGTTCCACGAGGCTCGGACCGCTGGACGCCGAGAGGTGGAGATCTGGGGAACCGGCTCAGCGATGCGCGAATTCCTCCATGTCGATGATCTCGCCGATGCCTGTCTGTTCCTCATGGACCACTACTCCGATGACAGTCACATCAATGTGGGCAGCGGGGTCGACCAGTCGATCCGCCAACTCGCCGAGCTGATCGGCGAGATCGTGCACCCCGATGCTCAGCTGGTCTTTGACACCACCAAGCCAGACGGAACACCGCGCAAGGTCCTCGACGTCTCGCGCCTCACCGCCTTGGGCTGGACCCCGTCGATTCCGTTACGGGATGGGATCGTCTCCACCTACCAGTGGTTCTTGGAGCATCAGGACTCATCGATGCGTGGCGTCACCACATCGCTCTGACCCACCTGCTCTTCACGGCCGAGGACAACCGGCCTCTGGCATGGGTGGCGCAACGGTGCGGGGCTGAGCGACCGAACCGATCGCCCGAGACGAGCGGCTGGACCAGCAGCGTTGGAGAACCGTGACGGCTGCTGACTACCCTCATCTCAGGCCGAGACCACCTGCGATCGGCACCGTCAACACATCAGGAGATCCGATGAGCGAGCCCACCGACACCCCCACCGATGCGGTACTGACCGAGCAGCACGGTCGCGTCCTGCTGATCACACTGAATCGGCCCGACGCCATGAACGCCATCAACGGTGCGCTCTCGACCGGTCTGTGGGACGCGGTCCAGCGGCTGAACGAGGATCCGGGCCTCACCGCCGGTGTCCTCACCGGCACCGGAGCCGGTTTCAGCTCGGGCATGGATCTCAAGGCCTTCTCGCGCGGTGAGGACATCGGCCCGATGTTCACCTTCATCCAGAACGGGTCCACCAAGCCGCTGATCGCCGCCATCGAAGGGTTCGCGTTGGCCGGCGGGCTCGAATTGGCCCTCACCTGCGACCTCCTGGTGGCAGCCAAGGGGGCCAAGCTCGGCATCCCCGAGGTGAAGGTGGGACTGTTCGCCGCCGGTGGCGGCCTACTGCGCCTGCCGAGTCGTGTCGGCTACTCAAAGGCGATGGAGATGGCGCTCACCGGTGACCCGATCAGCGCGGAGGAGGCCAACTCCTTCGGCCTGATCGCCCGTCTGTCAGAGCCGGGTTCAGCTGTCGCCGATGCCCTTGCGCTTGCCGAGCGGATCGCCAAGAACGCTCCTTTGGCCGTGGCGGCTTCCTCCACCATCATCAAGGCCACCGTCGGGCTCACCGAGGCTGAGATGTGGGCGCTGCAGCAGGAGCATCAGGGAACGGTCTTCATGTCCAACGACGCCCGCGAGGGCCCCAAGGCATTCGCCGAGAAACGCGAGCCCAATTGGACCGGTTCGTGAATTGAGGCGCGCTCAGTCGCCACGACCGAGCAACCCGTCGACGTGCTCACCGTCGGCGATGTCATAGGCCAGCGCTGTCAGCGCCGCCGCGTCCACCGGCGGCGGCACGAGACCGTGATAGGCCTCGGCCTGGCCAGCACGCTGGGGAATCCCCACACAGTGACTGGCGAGGTCATAGATCGCGAAGCGAGCCTCGACCTCGGTGTCGTAGGCGTTCAATTCGCTGCGCATCATCGATGCCATGACCGCAGCATTCACGACGATCGAGACTTCGCCGAGCACCTGGGCGAACGATGGGTGCTGCTCGATCTCGGGGCCGCGTGTCTCGATCAGAGCCGAATGCGCCAAACGGATCGACGGGTAGAGCTGCGAGACGATACTGCGCAGCTGATGTTCGGCAGCCAGTCCCACGAACGCCGTCGGATCGAGGTACGCCCCGGTTGCGGCATGCATCGCTCCACAACCGCTGTGGCCGAGGACGACCACCAGTTTCACCGACGGGATCGCCGTCACCGCATAATCGATCGAACCGATCACCTCTTGGCCGAGCACATTGCCGGCGACCCGGACCACGAACAGTTCGTTGACCGTCTGGGAGAAGATCAACTCGACGGGCACCCGAGCGTCGGCGCATCCGATGACCGCCGCAAAGGGGTGGTGGGCGGGTCGATCGTCATGGCCGAGACCTCTGGTGAGTTCACGGACCGAGATGATCCGATCATCGGGCGCATCTGAGTCGAAGAGGCGCGCGAACGACGCATTCCCTTCGGAGAGAATCTGACAGGCCTGTGGCGCTGAATCCACCGAGAGCGACATGGATCGATTCTCGCAGCCCCATCCCGGCGATACGGTGATCTCATGACGAATTCGCCTGATGCGGGCCCGCCGCAGGCCTCAGAGGCACCAGCTCGGGCCGGCGGTGGGATCGTCGATCTCGACCAGATGCCCTTCGATCTGCACTTCAGTGCCCAGCTGCCCGCAGACCCCGACACCACCAACCGCCCGCGACCCGTCTCTGGCGCACTGTTCAGTCGAGTACAACCGACTCCGGTGCAGCGACCCAGCACCCTCGCTGTTGCGGACGAGGTCGCTGAACTGCTCGGATTCGCGCCCGAGGTGCTCACGAGCGATGACTTCGCCCAGGTCTTCTCAGGAAACCGGGTGCCGCTCGGCGCCGACCCGCATGCCACCAGCTACGGCGGTCACCAGTTCGGGACCTGGGCCGGCCAGCTCGGCGATGGGCGCGCCATCTCCTATGGCGAGATACGCGATGCCGCTGGCGATCTACAGACACTGCAACTCAAGGGTGCGGGCACCACCCCGTACTCCCGTGGTGCTGATGGCCGCGCCGTGCTGCGCTCTTCGCTGCGAGAATTCCTCTGCTCAGAGGCGATGCACCATCTCGGGATCCCAACGACACGGGCGCTGTCGCTGGCCCTGACCGGCGACCACGTCATCCGCGACATGCTCTACGACGGCAATCCCGAACCCGAGCCAGGTGCCGTGGTGTGTCGAGTCGCACCCTCGTTCACCCGTTTCGGCCACTTCCAACTCCCGAGCGCCCGCGGCGATCTCGAACTGACCCGGCGGCTCGTCGAATACACCATCGCCACCGATTTCAGCCACCTCGAACCATCGCAGATCGTTGCGTTCTTCGCAGAGGTGACCGAGCGCACCATCTCGCTCGTCATCGATTGGATGCGGGTCGGATTCGTCCACGGTGTGCTCAACACCGACAACATGTCCATCTTGGGCCTCACGATCGATTACGGCCCCTACGGCTGGCTCGAGGATTTCGATCTCAATTGGACACCGAACACCACCGACGCCACCGGTCGCCGGTATCGATTCGGGGCTCAACCCCAGATTGCGATCTGGAACCTCGCACAGTTGGCGAACTCATTGGTGGAACTCACCGGTGCCGTCGAGCCGTATCAAGAGATCCTCGATGAGGCCCAGACGAGTTTCGGTCAGCGTTTCAAGGCGATGATGGTCCGTCGTCTCGGCTGGGCGGCACCTCTGCCCGCCGATGGAGCGATCGTCGACGAACTGGTGACCCTGCTCGGCTCGGTGGAGACCGACTACCTGATCTTCTGTCGTGCACTCGCAGACACCCCCATCGACCCCGCCACCGATGACGACGACCTGCTCACAGCAGTGTCT
>SKFX01000144.1 GCA_007117775.1 Ilumatobacteraceae bacterium | reverse complement strand
GTGACCACGTTGGTGACCACGTTGGTGGTTGTCGTTCCCATCGAGGATCTGGCACGGGCCTGCGATGTCGTCTGGTCCCACGGCGCCTACGGCTTCGAGGAACGCCCCGTCGACGATGAGCATGTCGAGTTGGTGCTGGCCCCCGACGACGCCCTGGCGGGCGCGCTGAGAGATGCTGACGGTCCGCGGCGATGGAGTCTTCGATACGAGCAGACCACCTCAGCAGCACTCGCGCGGTGGCGAGATTGGGCCCAACCCATCTGGATCGACGAGGCACTGGTGATCGAGCCAGCGTGGATGCCCGCAAGTGCGGGCCTGCCAGATCGAAGCCATGATGCGTTCGAGCACATCATCATCGATCCGGAGGCGAGCTTCGGCATGGGCGACCACCCGACCACGCTGTTGTGCGCTCGGGCCCTGCGCAAGTGCCTCGCTGAGGCGGCGGGGAAAGATCCCACGGTGCTCGATGTCGGCTGTGGCAGCGGATTGCTGTCGATCGTTGCCGCCGTGTCGGGATCAGGATCGGTGACCGCGATCGATCTGTCGGCATCGGCGGTTGAGACGACACGGCGCAATGGGGCGCGCAACGGCGTCGAGATCGACGCCGCGACCACACCGCTCTGCGAGATCAAAGAGACCTTCGAGATCGTGGTGGCGAATCTGCTCGCACCGATCATCGGCGAACTGGCCGATCAGCTCATCGACGTGGTCAGACCGGGCGGGACCCTGATCATTTCGGGTCTCCTCGAGCGTCAACTCGATACCGCCCGAGAGCGGCTCAGCGCTGCAGGGCTCCTCGTGGAGACCGCAGTGTCGTTGGAGGCGGGCTGGGGGGCACTCACCTTCCTCAAGCCAACAGTTGGCTCACCGAGGTGAGCTGAGGGGGAGTGGCCCCTGTGATCTGCGTTGCGGCGGCACCGGCCGCAGCACCCCAGCGCACCGCTTCATCGAGCGGTGACCCAAGCGCCAGCCGGGCAGCTAGAGCGCCACAGAATGCATCACCGGCTCCGGTGGTGTCGATCGCCACCACCGAGCACGGTTCCTGCTGCCAGCTGGTTCCCCCATGGTGCACCTCGACGCCGGCGGCGCCGCGAGTGACCACGAGCGTGTCGATCCCGGCACCGAGGACCTCGTGACTGCCGCCGAGAGCTGCGAGCTCATGCTCGTTGGGAACCAAGATGTCGATATCGGCTGCCAGCATGCGCAGGTCTGCCGCGCTGAGCGACGCCGGCGCGGGATTCAGAATCGTGAGTGCGCCGATCTCGCGCCCACGACGCAGCGCCGCCTTCACCACCTCGAGAGGAATCTCCAACTGAGCGAGGACCACCGAGGCCCGTTCATCGACCAGTGGCTCGACCATCTCGGCGTTGGCGCCGGGCACCACCACGATCGTGTTCTCCCCAACGGCATCGACGGTGATCAGCGCCAGGCCACTTGGGCCACTGACGACCTGTAGTGCCGAGATGTCGATCGATTCGTCGGTGAGCGCACTGATGATCATGTCGGCGTAGGGGTCATCTCCGACGGCGCCGAAGAACGCGACGTCAACTCCGAAACGTCTCGCCATCAGCGCCTGGTTCAGTCCTTTTCCGCCGACGCCGATCGAGGATCGGTCGGCCATCACGGTCTCACCGCGACCCGGCAGGCCCACGACACTCGCGACGAGGTCGGCGTTCGCACTGCCGACGACGGCGATCAAGCTCGCCTCAGATCGCTCAGCTCGCCGAACGGGCGCGGACACCGATCGGCGCGATCAGGCGGAAGCCAGCCGCATGCCGCTCATCCTCGGACTCGCCACCCCACAATCCGTACTCATGATTCGTGCGTGCGAAGGATTGACAGTCGCTCTGGACCCCGCATGCACGGCAGACCTGTCGGGCGGCGGCCTCTCGGCGCTCACGCGCCTGGGGGCGCTCGGCGGCGGACGGAAAGAACAGCTGCGTCAAGCCTTTGCAGGCGGCGCGATCCATCCACGAATCATCTTCTTCGGCATAGTCGCCGAGGATCTCCACTGCGGCCATCGAACCCCCCTCACGAGCGACGTCGGCATTGTCGGTAACTGATGCTGAGCACTGCGTGTCCGATGAGGATCCGAGCGGATCTCCCTACCGTTGATGCGGTACCCAGTGCTCCGCAGTGTAGATCGCACCGACCCGCAGGTCAATTGCACTGTGCAAGTATCTCGCCGGCACCATCGATGAAGGTGTCGACATCCTCAGCGGTCGTATCCCATGAGGTCATCCATCGGACCTGATGGCGCGAGGTGTCCCAGTCCCAGAAGAAGGTCCACCGACGCAGCGGCTCGATGGCCTCAGGAGGCAAACGGACGAACACGCTGTTGACCTCTGGAGCCGAATCGAGATGCACCCCGGGCAACGCGATGACACGTCGGCCGAGGTCGGCCGCCATGGCATTTGCGTGCATCGCCAGGTCCAGCCAGAGACCATCGGCGAGCACAGCGTTGAACTGCGCAGCGAGGAAGCGCATTTTGGAGGGGAGTTGCGTCGCCTGCTTGCGCAGATATCGGGCTGCCGGCCACCGGGAGGGATCCGCGATGATCACCGCCTCGGCCCCCATGAGGCCATTTTTGGTCCCGCCGAAGGTCACGACGTCCACCCCGGCTTCCAAGGTCATGGCGCGCAGCGCCGAGCCGCCTCCCGATGCCGCCACCGCGTTGGCGAGGCGGGCACCGTCGAGGTGCACCCTCATCGAGTGAGCGTGGGCGCGCTCGCAGAGCGCCCCGATCTCATCGATGGTGTACAGGGTGCCCAACTCGGTGCTCTGGGTGATCGACACCACACCGGCCTGAACGTGGTGTTGATTGCCGAGATTCGCCGCAACGGCATCGATCTGGTCGGGCTGGAGCTTGCCGTCGGGGCAGGCGAGATCGATCAATTTGGCACCGAGGAACCGCTCAGGGGCACCGGTCTCATCCACGTTGATATGGGCCCAGTCGCTGCAGATCACCGCTTCACCCGGTCCGAGCACCGTCGACAGACCCACGACATTGGCCCCGGTTCCATTGAAGGCCAGCAGCGTCGACACCGGTGCGTCGAAGACCTCTCGGAACAACGCGCTGCACCGCTCGGTGAACGGATCATCACCATAGGCGAGATGGTGTCCGGCATTGGCCTCGATGATCGCCTCGATCACCCGGGGATGAGCCCCAGAGGCATTATCACTGGCGAACGACGCACGCGGCCGGGCCGGTAGGTCTGAGGAGATCACCCCACCAGTATGTCCCGATCCGGCCTGACCCACGACGACAGCGAAGGCGAGCGACTCAGGCGTCGCCGAAGATGGTCGTGATGATCCGGCCGTCTCGATCGGGGGCGCTCGGCGAGAGGTCGGCAACGGTGAAGGCACGCATCAGCCAACGATCGGTGCCGTCAAAGCGCGCCGAATACGCGCTTCGGCCGTGGACGGCGCGTGCGTTGTCCACCACGAGGAGATCACCGGCCTCGAGGACGAGGGAGCGGTGGGCGTGCTCGATGCGCTCCTGGACGGCCTCGCTGGCCCGGCATGCCCCAGGGTCGAGGCCGACGGTCAGGTCGGCATCGAACAGCAGTGTCGGATCCTGTGCTGAACCTCCGACAATGGGGTGCGGTTCACCGTGTACATTGCGCCGGCCATCGAGGAAGCTGAGGTCGACGGCGGTGGCGAAACGCGGTTCGCGCAGCGTCTCGAACGTGGGGGCGTCGAGGCCAGCGAGGAGGTCTGTGACCGAGAGCAGGGTTGTGGCAGCACCGGGATCCCCGCGCAGGCACAACAGCAGCAGGTGGCGCGGCCGGTGAGGGTGGAAGGCCGTCTCGGTGTGGAACATCAGATCGCCAGATGACGAGGTGGACACCTGGAGTGTCTCGGAGCCCTTGACCGGAACGATGTCTTGAACGAGTCGGCCACCGTGCTCAGGGGCATAGCCGATGGGATGGCCGAGCAGTCGAGCAGCGGCCAACAACAACAACTCAGGCTGCGTCCAGTGCTCATCACGCACCCCGGGGTATGCCGGTGTCGGGCCGATCTCACCGAGGGGGACGCCACGGACCAACAACGCTGCGGCAGGGGACGGCCGAGCCGCGAATTCCAGCAGATCGCCGCCACACGGCAATGAGAGCGCCAGACGGGTGGCGATGCTCACCACCGATTCCTCATCGACCAACTCGGCGGGGTCGAACTGCAGGTCGCCGAGCGGCCCGTCCCAGCCGATTGTGGGAATCGCCTCGAACCCGACAGACGACGTTGGAACATTCATTCCGCTAGTGTAGCAGTGATGAGTGTTGATGTTCCAGGCAGTGCAGTCGATGGAGGCGTCGCCGTCGGGGAGGGCCTGGTGGCCGTGATCGCTCGCCGTGGGCCGGATCTGACCTCGGCTGAGGGACGCGTCGCCGAGACTCTCGCACAGTCACCCGACCTCGCCGCCTTCGCAACGGTGACCGAGCTCGCCACCCAGGCAGGGGTCGGCGTCGCCACGGTGATGCGGGCATCACAGAAGCTCGGCTACGACGGATACGCCCAACTGCAGGCCGCGGCGCGCACCGAGATGACCCGGCGCCTCCAGACCGCAGCCGCGCGGATTCGCGTCACCGGGACGGCCACAGCACCACCGGGCCGGGTGGACAGCGTCAACATCGAGCGGACCTTCGATCAACTCGATCCAGCGACCATACAGCGCGCCATCGCGCAGCTCGCCGACACCGACCGATGCGTGCTCGCTGTCGGCGGACACGGATTGCGGGGCCTCGCGCTGCAGTTCATCGACGAGCTGTCATCGCTGCGCCCCGGCTGCTCGGCCGTGGATGGCTCGGTGGTGGAGGTGCAGCGCGTCCTGGCCACCTCGGACGACACCGACGTCATCGTCGCCATGGACGTGGCACGCTACGACCGCTGGCTGCACGAGGCGCTCGAGAAGCACTTCAGCGGTCCCGTGATCGCCGTCACCGACCATCCGCTCTCACCGTTGGCCGGGCGAGCCGATGTCAGTATCTTCGTGCAGACTGAATCCGAGGGCCCGTTCGAGAGCCACTGCGCGACCTTGGCGGTCCTTCAGGCATTGACCGCTGGCGTGGCTGACATCCTGCGAGACGAGGCCACCGAACGACTCGACCGCATCGAGTCGGCCTGGGCAGCGAGCGACCTGTTGACGCACGGGAGCGGCGAGCGGCCGCAACGCTAGGCTCATTGGTCGTGTCGAGCGCTGAGCGCCCCATCATCGAAGAGATCAGGCGGCGGAGAACGTTCGCGATCATCAGCCACCCCGATGCGGGCAAGACGACGCTCACCGAGAAGTTCCTCCTGTACTCGGGTGCCCTCGTTGAGGCCGGCGCAGTCAGTGCTCGCGCCGGTCGCCGGGCAGCGACGAGCGACTGGATGGAACTCGAGCAGCGCCGCGGCATCTCGATCACCTCGACGGCGTTGCAGTTCGAGTACCGGGACCACACCCTCAACCTGCTCGACACCCCCGGCCACCGAGACTTCTCAGAAGATACGTATCGTGTACTGGCCGCCGTCGACGCAGTGGTGATGGTTCTTGACACCGCCAAAGGCATCGAACCCCAGACCCTCAAACTGTTCGAGGTCTGCCGTTCCCGCCACTTGCCGGTGGTGACGTTCCTCAACAAATACGACCGGCCGGGCCGGGACCCACTGGAGTTGCTCGATGAGATCGAACAACAGATCGGACTCCGCCCGACACCGGCGACCTGGCCGGTGGGGATCCCCGGAGACTTCCGCGGAGTGATCGATCGGAGAACCGGGGAGTTCACTCGATTCACCCGAACGGCGAGGGGCGGTCAGATCGCCCCCGAGGAACTGATCGACGCTGGCCGTGCCGCCGAGGAGGAGGGCTCGGCCTGGGAGCAGGCACTCGACGCATGCGCACTGCTCGAAGCAATCGGCGCCGACGTCGACGATGAGTCATTCCTCGCCGGCGAATCCACACCGGTGTTCGTCGGTTCGGCTCTGACGAACTTCGGTGTGCGCGCCCTGCTCGATGCCGTCGTCGAACTCGCTCCAGCACCTGCGGCACGACTCGACGTTCACGACCAGCCCCGAGACCTCGACACCGACTGCTCGGCGTATGTGTTCAAAGTCCAAGCCAATATGGATCGCGCCCACCGTGACCGCATCGCGTTCGTGCGAGTGTGTTCGGGGATGTTCGAGCGCGGAATGGTGCTGACCAATCAGCGCACCTCCAAGCCATTCGCGACGAAGTACGCGTCGACGGTCTTCGGCGCCGAGCGCTCCACCGTGGAGCGAGCCGTGGCCGGCGACATCGTCGGGCTCGTGAACGCCACCGATCTGCGCATCGGCGACACGCTGTGGGCCAAGACTGCCGTCGAATTCGCCCGCATCCCGCGGTTCGCTCCCGAGGTGTTCGCGTCGGTGCGCCCAGTCGACACCTCGACGACCAAACAGTTCCGTCGTGGCCTGCACCAACTCGACGAGGAGGGCGTGGTCCAGGTGCTGCGCGATCCTGACACCGGCGACAGCGCACCCTTGCTGGCCGCCGTGGGCCAGCTGCAGTTCGACGTGTTCGCGGATCGACTCGCCACCGAGTTCAACGCTCCCGTGGAGATCCTGTCGGCTGGCTATGAGGCAGCCCGACGCACCGACCACGAGTCAGCGCCGCGTCTGCGGGCAATCGGCGGCATCCGGATCATGGAGCGCAGCGATGGAGTGGTGGTGGCGCTCTTTGAGAGCCGTTACCGCCTGGCCAGGCTCCTCGATGACGAACCCGAGTTGCTGCTCGAGCCCATCGTGGCCTAGACCCGCCGAATCAGCGTTGAACGCCCGCACCAAGGCCATGGCCTATATTTTCGTCATGACAGAAATGCGGCGATGTCGGTGGTGTCGGGCAGCATTGGAGCCCAGTCACGGTCGCGGTCGCCCACGCCAGTTCTGTTCACAGCGATGTCGTCAGTGGGACTGGGTTGCACGCCAGCGCGCCGACGAACTCGAGCTCAGCGAGGGCGAACTGGTGATCGCACGCGGGGAACTCGATCGACTGCATGACGATCTCTATGTCTTGAGCTGTGCGGTGGCCGACATCGAACATGATCTCAGCGAAGATCCCGACCCGAGCGAACTGCGAGAACTCCTGGAGTGGCTGTTGAGCGCAGCCCGGCCGCTGCGGGAACGCAATATGGGCGCCTCAGGCTGAGCGAGCGTCGACTCGTCCGAGCCATGCTGGCCGAACCGCAGTACGGTCCCAACGCCCATAATC
>SKFX01000066.1 GCA_007117775.1 Ilumatobacteraceae bacterium | reverse complement strand
GCGGCGTCGCAGCGGGTGCGGGCGCCTCGTCGTCGATGGTGCACTCGATCAGCGCGTCGAACCACTCCGGGGTCTCGACACCGTCGCCGAAGGCGGTGCGGCGGGAGTTGCAGTGGAGCAGGAAGTCGACCCGCTCGGAGCCGTCATGGTGGAACTCGAGTCCGCCGGTCTGGTAGCCGAGCCCGATCAGATGGTCGACCGCTGCGGCCCGCCGGCGGACCTCGTCGGTGGCGATCCGGCCGACGTCGAGTCGCTCACAGGCCCACTCCACCACCTCGGCGAAGGCACCGCGGCCGAGATTGATATCGCTGGGCACCTCGACATCGGAGTCCATCGTCTGAGCCTATGCCACGATGATGTCGGAGGATCTTGGTGGCCTGTGGTGCGCCGTGATGCACCTGCTGGAGGCCGTGCTGCCGGACATCACCGGCTGGCTCGGCATCACCGGCGCTGCTCGGCTCGGATGCGCTTCTTGGTCGCCGCCCATGAACAGATCGGACATCCGGTCAGGTCGTGGTGGCGCGCCGGGCAGTATTCGCGGCCGAAGAAGATGATCTGCAGATGGCGTCGGTTCCAGGTCTCAGGAGCGAACACCGCTTTGAGATCGCGCTCGGTCTGTTCGACCGAACGTCCCGATGACAGTCCCCAGCGAGCTGCGAGGCGATGGATATGGGTGTCCACGGGGAACGCCGGCACCCCGAACGCCCCGGCCATGACCACGCTCGCAGTCTTGTGGCCGACCCCGGCGAGCGACTCGAGGAACTCCCAGTCGGCGATCACCTCGCCACCGGCGTCGATGATCTGCTCGGCCATCGTGCGCAGGTTGCGTGCCTTGGTCGGCGCAAGGCCGATCTCGGCGATGATGCTCCGGATCTCGTCAGGTTCGAGCGTCGCCATCTTCTCGGGTGTGTCGGCCACGGCGAACAGTGCCGGGGTGACCTCGTTGACCTTCTTGTCGGTGGTCTGGGCCGACAGCGCGACCGCCACCAACAGCGTGTATGGATCGTGGTGGTGGAGGGGGACCGGGGGATCGGGATAGAGGTCGTCGAGGATGACACCGATCCGGTCGGCCTTGTCGATTCGTCGCATCGCCGATGACGCTAGCGCCCATTGCTGATCGCCGAACGGGGGCGAGATCGGGCCATCACCGCCATGGCCCGGTGCACTCGTTACAGTGTTGCCGCCCGCGAGACAAGGAGTGCGAGATGCTGATTCTGGGTCTGTTGTTGTTCGGTCTGGGGATCGGTTGGATCGCCCAGAAGGCGGTCGGTGACAGCCGCTATCCCACCGACTGGCCGCTCGCGCTCGCAGCCGGCCTCGTCGGCTCGTTCATCGGCGGCCTCTTGCTGTCGCTGTTGGCCGGCGACGGTCTGTCGCTGCGGCCGAGCGGTCTCATCGGGTCACTCGTCGGTGCGATCGTGTTGACGATCGTCTGGCAGCGCATCGTGGTGCCGCTGCGCCATCGCCGCAACGACTGAACCTCACCGGACCCCACAACGAGACAACCCCGGGGCGCTCGGCCCCGGGGTCGTCATCATTTCGTCAGGGACACTGCCCTGAGTCGGTCACTTCTTCAGGTCGAAGCGGTCGAGCTCCATGACCTTGTTCCAGGCGGCGACGAAGTCGGTGACGAACTTCTCGCCGGCATCGGCCGAACCGTACACCTCGGCGACAGCGCGCAGGATCGAGTTCGATCCGAACACGAGGTCGGCACGGGTACCGGTCCACTTGGCCGTGCCCGACGCATCGCGACCCTCGAAGGTCTCCTGCGCGTCGCTGGTGGCATGCCAGGTGGTGCCCAGATCCAACAGGTTCACGAAGAAGTCGTTGGTCAGGGTGCCGGGACGGTCGGTGAAGACACCGAGATTCGAGCCGTTGGCGTTGGCGCCGAGCACTCGCAAGCCGCCGACGAGCACCGTCATCTCCGGTGCGGTCAGGGTGAGCAGTGCGGCCTTGTCGACCAGCAGTTCCTCGGCGGCGCGCTTGACGCCCTCGCGGTGGTAGTTGCGGAAGCCATCAGCCACCGGCTCGAGCACTGCGAAGGACTCGACATCGGTCTGCTCGGCGAGCGCATCACCGCGACCCGGGGTGAAGGGCACCTCGATCGAGTGACCGGCGGCCTTGGCGGCGGCCTCGACCGCAGCGCAACCACCGAGCACGATCAGATCCGCAAGCGATACCGCCTTGGCGGACTGGGCGCCGTTGAACTCGGCTTGGATGCCCTCGAGGGCGCTGAGCACCTTTGCGAGCTGGGCCGGGTTGTTGGCATCCCAATCCTTCTGTGGAGCCAAGCGGATGCGAGCGCCGTTGGCACCACCGCGCATATCGGTACCGCGGAACGTCGATGCCGACGCCCAGGCGGTCGCAACCAACTCTGAGACGCTGAGGCCGGACTCGAGGATCTTTGCCTTGAGCGATGCGATATCGCCGGCGTCGATCATCCCGCCGGTCGGTGCCGGGATCGGATCCTGCCAGATGAGGGTCTCAGACGGCACCTCGGGGCCGAGGTAACGCTGGATCGGACCCATATCGCGGTGGGTCAGCTTGAACCACGCCCGGGCGAACGCATCGGCGAACGCATCGGGATCGTTCAAGAAGCGCTCTGAGATCTCCCGGTACGCCGGATCCTCGCGCAGCGCGAGGTCGGTGGTCAGCATCATCGGCGCATGACGCACGTTGGGATCATGGGCGTCGGGGACGGTGTCCTTGGCCTCGGGATTCTTCGGGGTCCACTGCTTCGCTCCGGCGGGGCTCTGGGTGAGCTCCCACTCGTACTTGAAGAGGATCTCGAAATACTCGTTGTCCCACTTGGTGGGCTCGGTGGTCCAGGCGCCCTCGGGGCCACCGGTGGTCACGTTGACACCGGTGTTGCCGTGCAGGTTCTTCCAGCCGAGGCCCTGGTCCTCGATGCTCGAGCCCTCGGGCTCGGGGCCGAGGAACTGCGGGTCGGTGGCGCCGTGGGACTTGCCGAAGGTGTGACCGCCGGCCACGAGTGCCACGGTCTCCTCGTCGTTCATCGCCATGCGGGCGAAGGTCTCACGGATGTCACGGGCCGCAGCGATCGGGTCCGGGTTGCCGTTGGGGCCTTCGGGGTTGACATAGATGAGGCCCATCTGGACCGCACCGAGCGGGTTCTCGAGGTCGCGGTCGCCGCTGTAGCGCTCATCGCCGAGCCATTCGTCCTCAGATCCCCAGTAGATGTCCTGCTCGGGCTCCCAGATATCGACGCGACCGCCGGCGAAGCCGAAGGTCTTGAAGCCCATCGACTCGAGTGCGACATTGCCGGCGAGGATCATGAGGTCGGCCCATGACAGCTTGCGGCCATACTTCTGCTTGACCGGCCACAGCAGGCGGCGAGCCTTGTCCAGGTTCGTGTTGTCGGGCCAGGAGTTCAGCGGGGCGAAGCGCTGGCTGCCCGAGCCGCCGCCACCGCGACCATCCTGGATGCGGTACGTACCGGCCGAGTGCCAGGCCATGCGGATGAACAGCGGGCCGTAGTTGCCGTAGTCAGCGGGCCACCAGTCCTGCGAGTCGGTCAGCAGCGAGGTGATGTCGGCCTTGACCGCCGCGAGATCCAGATTCTGGAACTCCTTGGCATAGTCGAAGTCCGGGTCCATCGGATCGCCGTTCGGCGGGTTCTGGTGCAGCACACCAACGTCGAGCTGGTTGGGCCACCAGTCCCGGTTGGTCGGGCCGTGCCCGCCGGTAAATGGGCACTTGCTCTCTTCAGCCATGTTTCCTCCTGTGTGGATGTGATGCGTGTGGCGCAGTTGTTGAGTGGTTGTTGCTGGTGTGGAGATTCGTTGTTGCGACGTTGTCGCAGATCCCGTCGCTCTCGCTCAGTGGGATCGTTCCAACGTCGACTCGGTGGTCGTTGTGGTGGTGAGTGCTCGGCACTCGGGGCATCGGCCCCAGTAGACCACCTCGGCCTCGTCGATCTCATATCCCAGATCGTCTGCTGCGGTGAGACAGGGCATCGCCCCGACGGCGCAGTCGATGTCGACCACCGAACCGCAACCGCGGCAGACGAGATGGTGGTGATTGTCGCCCACCCGATCCTCGAACCGCGCCGGAGAACCGACGGGTTGGATTCGGCGGATGAGACCCTTGTCCACGAGCACGCCGAGCGAATCGTAAACCGCTTGGCGTGAGATCGCTCCGATTTCGGCCCGGGCCATCTCGACCACACCGTCGGCGGAGACGTGTGGCTGGGCCGAGACCGCCCGCATGACCGCAAGACGTTGTGCGGTGACCTGCACGCCGTGGTCTCGCAGCAATGCTGCGGGGTCATGGGGGTGCTGATGCGAGGTGTCGTGGGCGGACATCGCTTCTCATGATAGGTCAGATTCTGGACTGAGTCAAGATCTGGATGGGTGAGGTTCTGGTGCCGGTTGGATCTGGCCGGCTCGATCACAGCGTGTCGGGCACCCAGAACAGTGAATCGCGCTGCAGCCAGGCCTGGGCGATGGCATCCGCGGTGGCCGGCTCCACCACCGCGATGGTGAGCGATCCGGCACTGCCGATGGTCCGGATCTCGATGGTGTCGCGCCAGAACTGGGCGGTGCGGAACGATGAACCCTCGTCGATGGTGCGACGAAGCGCCTCGGCGTTGCCCACCGCGGCGGTGGGCGACTCGTTGGCGATCACGATCACGCTGATCAGGGTCTCGGCGTCGACGTCGCGGGCCAGACCGAAGCCGAGCAGCCGATAGGGCTCCAACATCGCCACCGACCCGCGGAACCCGGCCCATCGCCGCCGCGACGAATCCGTGGCCCGATCGGACAGAGAGAACTCCTCCTCGCCGCTGATCAAGGTGTCGCTCAGCACCGCCGAGTACACGCCGAGGCGTTCGAGTGTCGAGGCCACCTCCATCACCGCGGGATCATCGGCCAGCGATGTCATCGGCCGGGCCGATCCGCCCAAGGTCGCGATCACGTCATCCATGGTCGCGGCGCTGCTGGTGCGCACTGCGACATCGCCGTCGACGAGCAGTCGACCGGCCTCACCGAACAGTCGTGATGCTCCGGCCCGTGCAGGATCGGCGGTCTCACCCCAGTCGTAGAGCATTCCGGCTCGCCGCTGGCGGCGCTCGAGCTCACCGGACCACCCCGGATCGGCGCGCACCGCGGCGTCGACCAGCGTTGAGTCGACGCCAAGATAGGCGCGCACCTCATCGGGGGCCACACCGGCCTCGACCGCAGCGTCGACATCGAGGATCGAAAAGCCGACCTCGTCGCGCCATGCCCCGATCTCGCTGTGGCGTCCGCCGAAGGCCACCGGCCATAAGCGCGACGCTCGTTCGATCTCGCGGTACCACCGGTCGATCTCGGCATCATCGGCATCGACCCCCGGCGGCGCAGCACCGTTGCGGGCACGCTGATAGTCCGAGAGCGAGACGATGTCGAGGGCGCCCTCGGTGGCCGGGATCACCGACAGCAGCGCGGCGAAGCGTCCGTCATCTGCACTATCGGGTCCCGCGCCGGGGTACAGAGCGCGCGAGAGCTCGCCGTAGCGATCGGTGTGATCGGACAGTGCGGTCTCATCGGGGGCTTCAGCGCACGCCGATACGAATCCCGCCGAGGTTGCAGCCGCGACGACCACGGTGATGCCGATCGTCCGCTGGACTGCGCCTGACCGTGATCGGCGCGCCGATCGCCGGGCCGTATCTCGCGCTCGGTCCCGTGGCCCCATCGCCTCACGTTAGGAGATCGCAGCGTGACGCGTCGCGGGCGGTCGCCTACAGTGTCGGTTCCGGTCACAGCGGCAGCGGTCACCGGCCGCTCAGACCCGTTCAGTCCCATGATCGCCTACGTCGCTCCGTCTGAACACCAGATCCTGGTCTTCCTGGTCCAAATCGCGGTGCTGCTGGCCGCCGCACGAGTGCTCGGGCAGCTGTTCCGCCGCATCGGTCAACCCTCCGTCGTCGGCGAACTGCTCGCCGGTGTCCTGCTCGGCCCGTCGGTGCTCGGTCAGGTGGCACCCGAGGTCTTCGACTGGTTGTTCCCCGGTGGTCTCGTGCAATCGGCGATGTTGTTCACCGTCGGCTGGTTGGGCGTGATGTTGCTGTTGGTGGTGACCGGGTTCGAGACCGATCTGACGCTGATCTCGCGACTCGGCCGCGCCGTGGTGTGGGTCACCGCGGGTTCGCTGTTGCTGCCCTTCGCCTTCGGTCTGGCCGGTGGGTGGTGGGCGCCCGACTTCATGCGCGGCGAGTCGGCGGATCGCACGCTGTTCGCCCTGTTCCTCGCCACCGCGCTGACCATCTCATCGCTGCCGGTGATCGCCAAGATCCTGTCCGAACTGCGACTGCTGCGTCGCAACTTCGGTCAGATGACCCTCGCAGTGGCCATGGCCAACGATGTCATCGGCTGGGTGTTGCTCGGCCTCATCGCCGGCCTGGCGACCGCCGGGGCACTCGACCTCGGCAACCTCGCCACCACCCTCGTCGGCCTGATCGTGTTCCTCGGTCTCGCCGCAGCCGTCGGTCAGCGGGTCGTCGACGCAGTGCTCCAGACCCTGCGCCGACTGCAGGTCGGGATCGGTGGGTGGGTGACCATGTCGGTGGTGATCGCGCTCGGCCTCGGAGCGATCACCCAGGGCCTCGGAGTGGAGGCGGTGCTCGGAGCGTTCATCGCCGGCATCCTGCTCGGCCGGTCGCGCTATTCACGCCACGACGTCCAAGAGCAGCTCGAGACGTTCACCATGTCGATCCTGGCGCCGATCTTCTTCGCCACCGCCGGCCTACGCGTCGACCTGTCGCTGCTGACCGAGGCCAAGGTGCTGATGTGGACCGCCATCGTGATCGCACTCGCAACGGCCTCGAAATTCATCGGTTCGATGATCGGGGCGCGCATCGCAGGCTTGGAACGGCGTGAGGGGATGGCGCTCGGCACTGCGCTCAATGCGCGCGGCGCACTCGAGATCGTCATCGCCACCGTCGGCTTATCGCTCGGTGTGCTGAGCGAGGCGTCCTACGCGGTGGTGGTCGTGATGGCGATCGTCACCTCGGTGATGGCCCCGCCGATGTTGCGGGCGCTGGTGCGCGGCTGGGCCGGATCACCCGAGGAGCAGGCCCGTCTGCGTCGTGAGGAGCAACTGGCGCGCAACGTCTTGGTGAAGCCCGGCCAGGTACTGGTGCCGACCCGCGGTGGGGTGGCGTCGCGGTGGGTGTCCACGATCGTGCACCGGGCGTTCCCGCCTGAGGCGCGCATCAGCCTGCTGGAGGTCACCGGCCAGAGCGATCCACCGAGCGG
>SKFX01000209.1 GCA_007117775.1 Ilumatobacteraceae bacterium | reverse complement strand
GTGTTCGGCGGAGCACTCGGCTCGGGTGATGAGTCGGGCCCCTCAACTGGGAGCCTGATCTTCAAACTGCTGATCGGTCTGTTGTTCCTCGCGCTTGCGCTACAGCAATGGCGCAAGCGTCCACGGCCGGGCGAAGCCGCCTCCGTGCCCAAATTGTTCGCGTCACTCGATTCGATATCGGCTCTGGTGGCGTTTGGGGTCGGTATCGGGATCTCAGCGCTCAACGTCAAGAACTTGCCGCTCGGTCTGTCATCTGGGATCGATATCGCAAACGCCGATCTGGCGACGTCGGAGACGCTGATCACGCTGATCGTGTTCGCATTGATCGCCTCATCGCTGCTGATCGTCCCGGTCATCGTGGTGTTGGTGCTCGGCGATCGGGTGTCGGCCGGCCTCGAGTCACTCAAGGAGTGGTTGCTGGCGCACAACCATGCGATCATGCTCGTGTTGTTCGCCGTGCTGGGCGCGAAGTCTATCGGTGCGGCTGTGGCGGGTCTCATCTAGGCGTTCCTCGGAGACGACGTCGTCGCCAGTTGAGACGCCCATCGGTATCACGATCTGACGCGATCGAAGACCATGGCGCCGTCGGCGATATCGCCCTTGAGGAAGGCTCGACGCTCGATGCGGTAGTCCTGCGGGTTGGTCCACGGTTCGCGATCACCCTGTGCGGGGAGTCGTGGCATCATCCGCTCGAGATATCCGGGGGAGAATCCATCGATCCACGGCCGGCGGGCCATGTCGTGGTCTTGGGGTCGCAGTCTCGGGGTGGCGATCTCGGTGCCGGTATCGCGCAGATGGTTGAGCAGCCGGCATGCGTACTGGCTGACGAGATCGGCGCGCAGTGTCCACGATGCTGCGATGTAGCCGAAGGTGGAGACCAGATTCGGGACATCTGAATACGCCACGCCGCGATAGGTCCAGGTCTGAGAGAAATCGATCGCCTCACCATCAATGCTGAAATCGGCCTCGGCCAAGGTGACGAGTTCGAGGCCGGTGGCGGTGACGATGATGTCAGCGTCGATGTGGGTGGCATCGGCCAGCGTGATCCCGGTCTCGGTGAAGGTGTCGATCTCGGCGGTCACGACCTCGGCCTGCCCGGAGTTCAACACCCGGAACAGGTCGCCGTCGGGGATCAGGCAGAGGCGCTGGGTCCACGGGTCATAGTCCGGTGTGAAATGGGTGTCGACATCGATCGACGGAGCGAGAGCGTTGCGAACGCCCTCGAGCAGCATCGAACGGACCTTGTCGGGCTTGCGTTGCGAGGTCCGATACGTGAATCGTTGGAGGGCGATGTTCTTGGCGCGGGTGATGCGCTGTGCCCGGGTCGCACCGACGATCCGAGTGAGTCGGGCGCTGAGTCGATCGTGGCGCGGGCGCGATACGACATAGGTGGGGGAGCGCTGCAGCATGGTCACCCGGGCGCCACGGTCGGCGAGGGCGGGGACCAGGGTGATCGCCGTGGCCCCCGAGCCGATGACGGTGATACGACGTCCGTCGACGTCGAGGTCCTCGGGCCACTGCTGGGGATGGACGATGGGTCCGGTGAAGGTCTCCTGGCCTGGGAACACCGGGCTGTGTCCGCGCCGGTAGCTGTAATACCCGGCGCAGACCATCAAGAAGTTGCATCGGAACACGCTGCGTTGGCCGCCGTGTTCGACCTGCAGGACCCATCGCGCGGTCGTCGAGTCCCAATCCGCGGCCACCAGTCGGTGGTCGTAGCGGATGTGTGCTGCGATGCCGGTCTGCTGCGCGGTGTCGCGCAGATACTGCAGGATCTGATCTCCTTGTGCGATCGACGTCGTTGAGGACCACGGCCGGAATCCGAATCCGAGCGTGTGCATATCGCTGTCGGATCGCACACCGGGATAGCGGAACAGATCCCACGTGCCTCCGAGTGCCTCACGTGCCTCAAAGATGGTGTAGCTGCGGTCGGCACAGTCGCGTTGGAGATGGTACGCAGCGCTGATCCCTGAGATTCCGGCTCCGATGATGATCACGTCGACGTCATTGTCGGCGCGTGTCGGAGATGTCTGAGGAGGTGAGTGATCGAGGGGCATCGAATCTGAACCTAGTTGTTGGGGCTGACGGATGGCGTTGACGTAGGACCAGCTGATCGGGTTCGGTGGTCGTGGAGGTGCGCCCGGGTGAGTCGGTTCGGTCGCAGAAGCGCTACGGTCGCGCCATGTCTTTGGAACTGGTTCCGCTGGCCACGGCCACCATCAAGCTCGCAGAGCCCCTCGCAGTGTCCCCGTCGCTCATGATCGGTGAGATCGTCGGCGTCACCTTCGAGGGCGAGCGCCTCCGGGCGACGATGCGCGGCAACGCGGGAGCGGATTGGTTGCGAGTCTCACCCGACGGGACTGCGACACTCGATGTGCGCATGACGATCGAGACGGACGACGGTGCGATCATCTTCACCGAATACACCGGTCGCCTGCGCCTCGACACGATGACGGTCTATGCCGCGCCGCTGTATCACACCGCAGATGAGCGCTATCAGTGGATGAACACGATCCAGGCGGTCGCCAAGGGCCAGTTCACCGAACCGGGTGTGCTGATCTACGAGATCTACGAACTGGTGTGAACGCGCCGGTGCTCAGTTCGGTCTCAGCCGGAGCGGCGCAGACCTGCGACACCATGGTTGAGCCCGAGGCCCTTGAGTAGCACCGTCACCATCTGGGATCTCACCGTGCGTGCCTGCTCGGTATCGAGATGATCGCTGTCGAGATCGACGGCGATGCAGCCGAGACTCACCGTTGAGATGAGGGCCGAGACCGCCGTCGGATCGAGATCGGTGCGCATGATCCCGAGGCTCTGGGCGCGATTGACGATCATCTCGATGAGTTCATGCAGCGTGCGCAGCCGCGTCGATACGAGCGCACGGGCATCGGGTCGACTCAGCGTGGCCGCCAGCGCCGATACCCGACGCTCACGTTCAACGCCGGCCTCGACGGTGAGGACCGACTCGATCAGCTCCTCCAGCAGTTCGGTGAGTTCCTCGGCGCTGCGTGCGCGCTCGGCGGCTGCGGCGAGTTCTTTCAAGAGATGATCGTTGACCTCGCTGAATCGAGTCGCTTGGGCCTCGCTGACGAGGGACTCACGGTCGCCGAAGTGATAGGCGATCAGGCCCTGCGTCACCCCGGCCCGGCGTGAGACCTGCGTCAAACGGACCGAAGACTCGCCGCCGGCGTCGATGGCGATGATGGTCTCCTCGAGGATCCGTTGGCGCGAGTCCTTGGTGGCGGGTGCATCTTGAGCGCCTTCAGACCCGGTCTCGCTGTCGATCGGTGCCTGTGTTGATGGTAGAGATCTCATGACTACCTCGTGGTGTGGACCAGCGATCGAACGCTGATGCGCATGGCGTGGGGGGCGGTAGCGCTCGAGTAGGAGTGCTGTCGAGATGCTATCACATCTCTTCGTTATTTTCAGGACCGGTTGGGCGGTGCGAGGGCACGGGCGTTCGCCTCAGCGGTCCCGGAATGCTGGGATGTGTTGATCATGGGTGCTGCACCGCGTCGCTCCACCGCTAGGTTCAGAGCCGGAATCGGGCATGTGGTCTGCACAGTGTGATCTTGAGGCCGCCATGCGAGCGGCGATGGCGGCCGCTGGGGCCGTGCGCGCCCACACATCGCCGAATCCGTGGGTTGGAGCGGTTCTGATCGATGTTGACGGGTCGGTGATCTCCACCGGTGCCACCGCCCCGCCGGGAGGCCCACATGCCGAGGTCGTTGCGCTCGATGCGGCCGGTGATCGGAACCTGAGCGAGGCGGTCTTGGTGGTGACCTTGGAGCCGTGCAGTCACCATGGTCGTACCCCGCCGTGCACCGACATGATCATCGACCGCGGCGTGAAGCGGGTCGTGGTCGGATCGGTCGATCCGGATCCGGTGGTGAGCGGTTCGGGTCTCGCTGCATTGCGTTCGGCCGGAGTCGAGGTGCTCGCGGGTGTGCTCGTCGATGAGGTGAGTGAGCAGTTGGCGGCCTATCTGCATCATCGCCGCACCGGTCGGCCCTATGTGGTGCTGAAGATGGCTGCGAGTGTCGATGGTCGAGTGGCGGCGCCCGACGGGGATTCGGTCTGGATCACCGGTGACGCGGCGCGACGCGATGTCCACCGTCTTCGTGCTGAGAGCGACGTGGTCATCGTCGGCTCGGGAACGGTCCGCGATGATGACCCACTGCTCACCGTCCGCGACGCCGACGGACCCGACCCGAGGCGGATCGTGCTCGGCTCGGTGGGCGAGCAGGCTCGGGTGAACCCCTGCGAGGTCCATCGCGGCGATCCCGCCGAGCTCCTCGATCGACTTGGCGCAGAGGGTGTCGTGCAGGTGCTGGTCGAGGGCGGCCCGACGGTGGCGGCACAGTGGCACGAGCGCAGCCTCATCGATCGGTACGTGCTGTATCTCGCTCCGGCGATCTTCGGAGGCAATCGCGCCCGAGAGATGTTCGCTGGGGAGTCGGTCGGCTCGATGGCGGAGTTGTGGAGGGGGAGTCTGGTCGCAGTCGAGCGATTCGGAGATGATGTGCGAGTCGATATCGTTCCCCGCACCGATGTCGAACGGCATCGGCACTGACAGATGGATCGCAGGAGTCGATGTTCACCGGAATCGTCGAGGAAATGGGTGTGCTCGAGCATCGGACCGACGCGCGGTTGCGCTTCGGCGCGGAGGTGGTGCTCGGCGATGCCCAGATCGGCGACTCCATCGCCGTCAACGGCTGCTGTCTGACGATTGCAGCACTCGGGCCGGGGTGGTGGGAGGCCGATCTGTCGGCCGAGACGCTGTCGCGCACCTCGCTCGGTGACCTGCAGCCCGGTGATGGACTCAATCTCGAGCGGGCGATGCGACTATCGGACCGCGTCGGTGGACACCTCGTGCAGGGCCACGTCGACGCCGTCGGCACGATCCTGGCCCCAGTGCCGGATCTGGAGGTGCGGATTCCGACGGGACTGATGCGATATCTCGTCGAGAAGGGATCGATCACTGTCGACGGTGTCAGCTTGACCGTCGTCGATCTCCGCGACGATGTCTTCACGGCGGCAATCATTCCCCATACCGCGGCAGTCACCACTCTCGGAATCCGACGGCCCGGTGATACGGTGAACATCGAGGTCGACCTCATGGCCAAGCAGGTGGAACGCCTGATCGGTCCGTATCGTGGGACCTCACCCGATACGCCATGAGCAGCAACGATCACCCGCCGACCCACGCTGAGGGGAACTCATCGTTCGATCCCATCGCCGATGCGATCGCGGCGATCGGCCGAGGCGAGATCGTCCTGGTCGCCGATGATGACGACCGCGAGAATGAGGGCGATCTCATCATGGCCGCCGATGCGGTCACCGCTGAGCACATGGCCTTCTTCGTGCGCTACACCTCGGGTGTGATCTGTGTCTCGTTGCCCGGTGAGCGCTGCGATGCGTTGAATCTGCCGCTGATGGTGCCACCGGTCGCGAATACCGAATCCCAGGCGACGGCGTTCACCGTCACCGTCGATTTCACCGAGGGCACCACCACGGGAATCTCGGCAGCAGATCGCACCGCGACCATCCGGGCGCTCGCCGATGCGCAGATTGGTGCCGATGGCTTCAACCGACCCGGGCATGTGTTCCCATTGCGGGCCCGGCCGGGCGGAGTGCTCAAACGCGCCGGCCATACCGAGGCTGCGCTCGATCTGGCCCGCCTCGCCGGACGAAGCGAAGCCGGAGTGCTGTGCGAGTTGGTCCTCGACGACGGAGCGATGGCGCGCGGTGCCGATCTCAGATCGTTCGCCGATGAGCATGGACTGCTCTTGGTTTCGATCGCCGACTTGGTCAAGTACCGCCGCTCGAGCGAGAAGCTCATCCAGCGCCTCGCTGCAGCGCGAGTGCCGACTGAGTTCGGTGAGTTCACCTGTCATGCGTACGAGAGCGTGCTCGACGGCCAGGTCCACTTGGCCTTCGTCGCCGGTGATGTCGACGGCCAGAGCGATGTTCTGGTCCGGGTTCACAGCGAATGCCTCACCGGTGACATCTTCCGCAGCGTGAAGTGTGATTGCGGGCCGCAACTGGATGAGGCGATGCGGATGGTGCAGGCCGAAGGCCGCGGTGTCGTCGTGTATCTGCGCGGCCACGAGGGCCGAGGCATCGGTATTGCGCCCAAGCTGATGGCCTATGACCTGCAGGACAACGGCTTTGACACCGTCGACGCCAATCTGCATCTGGGGCTTCCGGTCGATTCGCGCGAATACGGCATCGGGGCCCAGATCCTGGCCGATCTGGGGTTGACGTCATTGCGGCTGCTGACGAACAATCCCGGCAAGTACGGTGGGATCGGCGGCTTCGGTCTCAGCATCGTCGAGCGGGTTCCGCTGAATGTCTCCGTGCACCCCGAGGCGCTCGGCTATCTGCGCACCAAACGTGACCGCATGGGGCACCTCATCCCTGACTCAGCATTCGCCGAGGAGGCGTCGACGGTGGTGGAGCCACGAGAGCAGGAACGTACCGGCACATGACGTCAGCCGATCATGACGGTGAGCTCGGCCCGGTGTCGATCGCCCTGGTGTGCTCGCGCTTCAACCGCCAACTCGTCGATCAACTCGAGGCCGGGGCGCGCGCTGCGCTGGTCGAGCACGGCGTTGACGAGACGCGGATCGACACCTTCTGGGTTCCCGGTGCGCTCGAGATCCCGTCGGCGGCCAAGTGGGTGATCGACGCTGGTCGGCACCAGGCGATCGTCGGGATCGGGGTGGTGCTGCGCGGTGAGACCTATCACTTCGAGGTGGTCTCGGACCAGAGCGCCGCCGGTCTGATGGTGTTGGCGACCTCGGGCGATGTGGTGATCACGAACGCCATCTTGACGCTCGACACGCTGCAACAGGCCCTCGATCGAGCAGGTGGCGATCTCGGCAACAAGGGTGCGGAGGCCGCCATCGCGGCGGTCGAGATGTTGGCGCTGCGGCGCCAGATCACCGCGGGGTGAGCCCGGTCACGACGAGCAGGACAACTGTGAGCATCCGACCCGGCTGCGGGCCCATTCGGGGCGTTTCGCAGCGAATCGTTCCCGGCCGGGCTGATCCTGATAGGGCGTGCGCAGCACGTCCAGCAGTTCGTTGACGAGTCCGAAGTCGCCGTCGGTGGCGGCGTCGATCGCTTCCTGTGCGAGGTAATTGCGCAACACATACCTCGGATTCATGGAGCGGATCAGGTCGATCCGGCTGTCCTCGGACCGACCCGATCGCTGGGATCGCTGCGCCCACCGCCGTAACCAGGACACAGTGTCGGCGCGTACCGTATCGGTGATCTGCTCTGGTCGGTACCAG
>SKFX01000187.1 GCA_007117775.1 Ilumatobacteraceae bacterium | reverse complement strand
CTTGCCTTCATCGGTCTCGGGGTGATGGGCGCTCCGATGGCTGCTCACCTGGCGCAGGCCGGCCATCAGGTGACGGTGTTCAACCGGACGCAGTCCAAAGCTGAGGCGTGGGTTGATGCCCATGGCCACTCGGCGTCAGCGACACCCGCTCAGGCTGCCGAGGGAGCGCAGTTCGTGATGGTCTGTGTCGGAGACGACGATGACGTCCGCTCAGTGGTCTACGGCGATGAGGGAGCGTTGACGGCGATGGCGCCGGGATCGGTGCTGGTCGATCACACCACGGCCTCGGCATCGCTGGCGCGTGAACTCGCTGCGGCAGCGGCGACCCATGGTGTCGGGTTCATCGACGCCCCGGTGTCGGGCGGCCAAGCGGGCGCTGAAAGCGGTGCATTGGCGGTGATGTGTGGATGTGACGATGCGTCGGTTTTCGCCGCCGCCGAGCCAGTGCTCAGCGCGTATGCCCGGGCGGTCACACTGCTCGGAGGTGCCGGTGCAGGCCAGTTGACCAAGATGGTCAATCAGATCTGCATCGCGGGTCTCGTGCAGTCATTGGCCGAGGGGATCGCCTTCGCGCAGCGTGCCGGCCTCGATATCGATGATGTGATCGCTGCGATCGGCAAGGGAGCAGCACAGTCGTGGCAGATGGACAATCGAGCCAGCACGATGGGCCGCTCCGAGTTCGATTTCGGCTTCGCCGTGCAGTGGATGCGTAAGGATTTGGCGATCTGTCTCGATGAGGCGCGCCGCGTCGGCGCGAGGTTGCCGGTCACGGCGCTCGTGGATCAGTTCTATGCCGACATCATCGAGCGCGGCGGCGGTCGCTGGGACACCTCAAGTCTGATCGCGCTGCTGACAGCATCTGAGTGAATTGCTGCGCCGAGGTGCCCGGTATCGCAGTGGATCGAATCAGAGGGGTTCAACACGAAGGTCCATACGGTCGACGCCCCGGATGGTCAGGCGATCCCGCCAGGTCGGCTCGCTGAGCAACTCGATGGTTCCGAAACGGCGGATCAGCGATCCGAGCGCGATCGACGCCTCGAGGCGCGCCAGCGATGCGCCGAGGCAGTAGTGGATCCCCGAGGCAAAAGCCAGATGGCGATGCGAGTTCGGCCGCAGGAGATCGAGCCGGTGCGGGTCGTCGAATACCGCTGGGTCATGGTTTGCGGCGCCGAGCACGGTCAGCACTGTGTCGCCGGGTTCGACGGTGACGATGCGTCCGTCGAGGTGCTCGTAATCGATGGGTTCGAGCGGGATTCGCACCGTGTGCTGCACCGGGCCGTCATATCGCAACAACTCATCGACCGCCCGCTCGTCGAGATCTGGGCGACTGCGCCACAGTTCGATCTGGTCGGGGTGTTCGAGGAGGGCCAGCATCCCGTTGCCGATCAGGTTCACCGTGGTTTCGTGACCTGCGACATAGAGCAGAAGGACGAACGCAATCATCTCGGCTGCGTCGAGGCGGTCCCCTTGTTCCTCGACGGCGATCAACGCCGACAGCAGATCATCGCCCGGTGCGTTGCGGCGCTGCTCGATGATCTCCCACAGGTAGGGGATCATCTCGGCGAGCACGGCATCGGTCCGGTCGAAGGTCTCCAGATCGACATCGGGTTCGAGCGAGGCGGTGAGGACCTGGCTCCATGAGCGCATCTCATCGGCTCGGTCGGTGGGCATATCGAGCAGTTCGGAGATGACCTGGAATGGGACCGGGAATGCGAGATCCTCGATGAGCTCGAGTGTTTCGCGCTGCTGCGCGGTATCGAGCGCGATATCGACCATGGACTGGATCCGGGGCCGGAGTCGCTCGATCGCCGAGGGTGTGAACGCCTTGGTGACGAGTCGTCGAAGCCGGGTGTGATCCGGTGGATCGAGGTTCAAGATGGTCTTGGCGCTGCCGGAGCGACGCTGGCGACGACGCTGTGCCACCGGATCGTTGCTCGGCTTCGCGCTCGCTTCGACGTCGCGGCTGAATAGCGGGCTGCGCAGGGTCTCAGCGACATCGCGGTATCGGGTCAGCACCCAGGTGTCGGGACCGGTGCTCGAGACCGGATCATGTGAGCGCAGCGCGTCGTAGAACGGATATGGATCAGCCCGGAATTCAGGACGGGTCGGGTCCCAGATCGCTTCGACGGCGGGAACACTGCGATCGGCCATCATGTCATTGTGTCGGGTGCTGCTGGCCGACACGTTGTCGGAGGTGATTCGCAGCGTGATCTGCGGCCACCGGTATCAGTGGATGGCGGCGGCGGCGAGAACGTCGATGATGCGGTCGATCTGTTCATCGGAGGTCACCAGCGGCGGACAGAATGTGCAGGTATCGGGCCCAATGGCGCGAGTGATCACCCCGGCAGCGAGCATCCGATCGCGGATCACCATGGCATCTTGATCGGGACGCAGACCCGCCGCCCAGACCGCGACCTCGCCGCGGGCATGGTCGATGACCCCGTCATCGGCGAGAGCCCGCAGGCCAGCACCGAGGCGCGCCCCGATTCGATGGGCCTCGTGGAACAGTCCTTCGTTCTCGAACACCGAGAGGTTGGCCAGTGCTGCGGCGCAGGCGGCGGCATGCCCGGAGTACGTGTAGCCGTGTCGAAGAATGAATTCGGGATCCGATTCGAGTGCCCGGCGGGGCCGGGCGCCGACGATCACACCGCCGAGGGGCTGATATCCGGAGGTGACGGCCTTGGCGAAGGTGGTCAGATCAGGGATCACACCGAAGTGCTCGGCCCCGAACCATGCGCCGAGTCGGCCGAAGCCGGTGATGACCTCATCGAAGATCAACAGTGCGTCATGCTGATCGCAGAGGCGTCGCAGGTGCTCGAGGTAACCGGCGGTCGGCGGGTGAACGCCACCGGCACCCTGCACCGGTTCAGTGATGACCGCCGCGATTCGCTCGGAGTGTTCGGCCATCAGCACCGACAGTGCTTCGACGTCATCGCTGGGCACCTGCACGATGTCGGGGACCAGCGGGCCGTACCCCTCACGGTTGGGGGCGATCCCCTGAGCGCTGGTGCCGCCGTAGTTGGTGCCGTGATAGCCGCGGACCCGGCTGATGATCATCGTCCGCTGCGGCTCACCGGCGAGGACATGGGTGAGGCGTGCGAGTTTCAGCGCGGTGTCGACGGCCTCTGAGCCCGACCCGCACAAAAAGATCCTGGCATCGGGCACCGGTGACAGCGCTGCGAGGCGTTCTGCGAGCTCATCGGCCACCGGTGAGGTGAACGGGTCGAAGCATGAATAGGCCGCCAGTTCCCTCATCTGCGTTGCGACGGCATCGGCGATCTCGGCTCGCCCATGGCCGACGGCGCAGTACCACAGACTGGCCATGGCGTCGATGTACTCATTGCCCTCGGCATCCCACAGGACGGCTCCGGAGCCTTTGGTGATCGGGATGAAGTGTTCTCGCGTCGGCTTGGCGAAGGGATGCAGGAATGCCGCTGTCATACCAGAACGGTAGTCGCCATCGCATCGATCGGCGGGACCCGTGGTGGCCGTGGTCGGCGCCTCCGTCGGAGGCCATCTCGCGGTATCGGGCGGACGAAGGGCCCTGTTGCGGGCATCGGTGGGTCCGTAGGGTCCGTGCGAGCAGGCGGTGGAGGCGATGATGCACTCAGATCACGACACCCAGATCACGACACAGCACGAGACACCGGGTGTCATGAACGGGCTCGCCAGCGGGCCGGGTGGTGATGGCGGCGGAGCGAATATGGCAGCGGTGCTGCTCGATGAGCCGGTGCGTGCCGGTCTCGGCGACACCGTGGCAATGCGCTTCATCGCCATGGACTCTTCGGTGCGCGACTTCACCTACCGCGACCTCGCCGACACCAGTTGGCGGATCGCCTGGGCCCTGCGCCAGCTCGGCGTGGGTGCCGGTGACACGGTCTTCACGTTCGCCGGCCGCCACCCCGGCACGTATCAGGCGGCGCTCGGGGTGCTGCGGTCGCGGGCGGTGCTCTGCCCACTGTTCTCCGTCTTCGGTCCCGAGCCGGTGCGACAGCGCCTGGAGCTCGGTCGCGCGGTCGCTGTCGTCACCACCGCAGCGCTGTACCGACGCCGTCTGATGTCCATCGTCGACGAGGTCGCGACACTGCGACATGTCCTGTTGATCGACGTAGACCGTGACGATGATCTGATCGGCGAGGCCGCCGGTCACGTCGTTCACTCCTTGGAGGCGGTGATCGATGGAGCACCGGATCGATTCGAGATCGAGCCGACCGACCCGCAGGACCCGGCGCTGGTCCACTTCACCTCGGGGACCACCGGAACGCCCAAGGGGGCAGTCCATGTCCATGATGCTGTCCGCGCCCACCGGGCGTCGGCGCATGCGGTCTTCGGGCTTTCGCCGGGCGATGTGTATTGGTGTACCGCCGATCCGGGCTGGGTCACCGGGACGAGCTATGGCCTGTCAGCACCGCTCGCCTGCGGGGTGACGATGGTGATCGACGAGGCAGAGCTCGATGCCGACCGGTGGTACACGATCCTCGAACGTGAGCGCGTCAATGTCTTCTACACCGCTCCCACTGCGATCCGGCTGCTGATGCGTGCTGGAGACGATCTGGTGGACGGTCGCGATCTGAGTGCTCTGCGGATGGTCGCCAGTGTCGGCGAACCCCTCGACGCCAATGCCGTCCGGTGGGGCCGTCGCGTGCTCGGCGCCGCGGTCCGTGACACCTGGTGGCAGACCGAGACAGGTTCGATCATGATCGCGATGAGTCCTGATCTCGAGCTCCGGCCAGGCTCGATGGGCCGACCGCTTGACGGTGTCGACGCCGAGCTCTTCGAATGCGATGACGATGGTGAGCTCGTGGTCGACCCGCACGGCCGTCCGGTGGTTGTCGACGATCCTGAGGTGCCCGGGATGATCGCGCTCCGGTCGGGGTGGTCATCGATGTTCCGGGCGTATCTCGACGCCGATGACCGGTATCGCAAGTGCTTCACCGGGGAGTGGTACCTGAGCGGCGACCTGGCGCGGCGCGATCGGGACGGGTACTACTGGTTCATCGGTCGCAGCGATGACGTCATCAAGACCGCCGGCCACCTGATCGGTCCGTTCGAAGTCGAACAGGTGCTCACCGAACACGAATCGGTCGCCCTCGCAGGAGTGTACGGAGTTCCCGATGACACCGCTGGAGCGGTGATCCATGCCTGCGTCGTGTTGTCGAGCGGTGATGACGAGAGCGATGAACTGCTGCGCGATGTCATGGCCCATGCCCGACGACGCCTCGGCCCAGCGGTTGCACCGCGTCAGATCAAGGTGGTCGAGGACCTGCCGATCACGCGCAGCGGCAAAGTCATGCGGCGGGTGCTGCGCGCCCGTGAACTCGGAGCTGATCTGGGCGATGTCTCGACACTGCAGGATCACAGTGGTGAGAGCCAGGGTGCGCCGGGCCGCAGGGTGGGGGAGCAGCGATGACCACGCGCATGGAGTTGCTGCGCACGATGCTGTTCATGCGCCGGTTCGAGGAGCGCTGTGTGCCGCTCTATCAACAACAGGCCATCCGAGGGTTCCTGCACTTGTCGGTGGGTCAGGAGGCCGTCGCAGCAGGTGTGGGATCGCTGCTCGGTCCCGATGACTCGGTGGTCGGCACCTACCGGGAACACATCCATGCGCTCGCCAAAGGGGTGCCGGCCGACGCAATCATGGCCGAGATGTTCGGCCGCATATCGGGGTGTTCGGGCGGCCGCGGTGGCTCGATGCACCTGTTCAGCGCCGACCATCGGTTCTACGGCGGTAACGCCATCGTTGCCGGAGGGCTTCCACTCGCCGTCGGCCTGGGTCTCGCCGATACTCATTTCGGTCGATCTGGCGTCTGCGCATGCTTCTTCGGTGAGGGCGCCATGGCTGAAGGGGCATTTCACGAGTCGATGAATCTCGCTGCACTCTGGAAGAGCCCAGTGCTGTTCGCATGTGAGAACAACCTCTACGCCATGGGGACGTCACTCGAGCGATCGGCGGCCTCGACCGATCTCGCCATGCGGGCGGGGTCCCACGCGATGCCGGCATTGTCGGTCGATGGGATGGACGTCGAGGCCGTCATCGAGGCAACGCAGCGCGCCCTGGTCCATTTGCGCGCCGGGCAGGGTCCGGTGTTCGTCGAGTACCGCACCTATCGGTTCCGGCCACATTCGATGTACGACCCCGAGCTGTACCGCACCAAACAAGAAGTGGAGCGCTGGCGCGAACGCGATCCACTCACGATGCTGGGCGATCGATTGCGCGCTTCGGGGGAGCTCGACGATGAGATGTGGTCAGCGATGCTGGCCGAGGTCGATGACGAGATCGAAGTGGCGGTCGAACGCGCTGAGGCCGGAGGCATCGAGCCGGTCGATGATCTGGCGCGATATGTCCTCGCCGAGGTCGACCATGGCTGAACCGGCTGCAATGGAGACCGAGATGACGTGTCGCGAGGCGATGCGCGCCGCGCTGCGAGAGTCGATCATCGATGACGACCGGGTGGTGTTGATGGGTGAGGACGTCGGTGCCTACGGCGGCTGCTTCGCGGTCTCGTCGGGGCTGTTCGATGAGCTCGGGTCAGAGCGCATCATCGACACCCCGTTGTCCGAGCTGGGCTTCGTCGGCGCAGGGATCGGCGCAGCACTCGGTGGGATGCGCCCGATCGTTGAGATCATGACGGGGAATTTCTCACTGCTGGCGCTCGATCAGATCGTCAACACCGCCGCCACGCTGCGCCATATGAGCGGGGGCCAACTCGGTGTCCCGATCGTCATCAGGCTGGCAACCGGGGGCGGACGTCAGCTCGCTGCACAGCACAGCCACAGCTTCGACGGGTGGTTCGGGCATATTCCGGGCATCAAGGTCTGGTCGCCTGGGGTCGCCGAGGACTTCCGATGGATGCTGTCCGCAGCGCTCGCGGATCCCGACCCGGTGCTGATCTTTGAACATGTCGGCCTCTACGGCCGCTCCGGTCCGGTGGGTGCACGGTCCGATGCCGGTGACCCCGAGCGCGCCGTGATCCGTCGACCGGGTCGTGATCTCAGCCTGATCACCTTCGGTGGCACTCTGCCGATGGTGCTCGATGCCGCCACGGAACTGTTCGGAGACGGAGTCGATGCCGAGGTCGTCGACCTGCGATGCCTGCGACCCCTCGACACGTCGACCATGGTCGAGTCGGTGAGACGAACCCATCGAGCGGTCATCATCGACGAGGGATGGCGTTCGGGTGGAATCTCCGCTGAGGTCTCAGCGCGTCTCGCAGAGCACTGCTTCTACGATCTCGATGCCCCGATCGGCCGGGTCTGCAGCCGTGAGGTTCCGATGCCGTATCCGGCGCACCTCGAGGCGGCTGCGCTGCCATCTGTTGAGCGCATCGTCGAGGCGGCCCGCGCTGCCATGGACGCCACGGTGGTCGTCGAGACATGGTGAGCGCAACCGACTTCGCCATGCCCTCGCTCGGCGCCGATATGGACGACGGTGTGATCGTCGAGTGGCTCATCGAGCCCGGCGATCGCGTGTCGCGCGGCCAGGTCGTGGCGGTGGTGGAGACCGACAAGTCCGAAATCGAGGTTGAGATCTTCCAGGACGCACGAGTGGAGGAGCTATTGGTGCCCGCCGGTGTGCGGGTCGCGGTCGGAACCCCGATCGCACGCCTCGGCGGTGTCGTCGGGGCTGAATCGACCACCGCCGCATCGCAGCGACAGGGATCGATCACCTCCCCGGTGCTGCGGCGTCTGGCCGATCGCCTCGATGTCGACCAAGCAATGCTGGTCGGCAGCGGAGCCGGTGGTCGGGTCCGGCGCGACGATCTGATGGCAGCGGTTGCAACCCGACCACAGCGGCGTCTCACTCCGAGGGCTCGCCGGTTGGCTGCTGAGGGAGGGGTCGATCCGAGCTCTCTGCCCGGCGACTCGGTGATCACCGGCGCCGATATCGAAGATGTGAGCGCCCGAGGAGTTGAGGTCCGCGACCGAGGTAGCCACGGTCCTGCTGTTTCGGACCCGGTGGCCGAGACCGATCCGATGCGGGCCCGTATTGCATCGCTGATGGAACGCTCATGGGCCGAGATCCCTCATTTCCACATCAGCGACCGGATCGATCTCACCGAGATGCTCGATCGTCTCGAGGTTCACAACAGCCGTGTCGGCCCGGCAGGCCGGGTGCTGCCAGCCGCCGTGCTGCTGTGTGCGGTCGCAAGGGCAGCGCGCCGTGTCCCAGCGGTCAACGGCTGGTGGATCGATGGCGCCTTCGAAGCCGCTGCGGCTGTCGATCTCGCAGTGGTGGTGGCGCGGCGCGGCGGTGGGATCATCGCGCCGACGATCGGATCGGCAGATGAACTCGGCATCGTCGAGATGATGGAACAACTCAACGGTGTGGTCGGCCGTGCGAGAGCGCAACGGCTGCGGACGACCGATACCGCCCCCGCCAGCCTGACGGTGACCAATCTGGGCGACCTCGGTGCTGAGACGGTCCACGGGGTCATCCTTGCCCCTCAGGTGGCGCTGGTTGGATTCGGCGCGATCCGCGAACACGTCGTCGCCGTCGATGGTCTGATCGGTGTGCGACCGATGGTGTCGGCGACCATCACAGGAGATCACCGGAGTTTCGACGGGTTGGTCGCGGCGAGGTTCCTCGGCCAGATCGCCGCCGAGATCGTGCCGGTGATCGCTGGACTCGACACTGCGAGGTCGGTGAGTGATCGAATCGACGATCTCGGCGGCGATCTGGTCGAGGAGCGGCGCTGATGACTGAGCATCACCGAACAGGAGTCCGAGATGGCAGTTGAGCGTGATCCACATCGGGTGCTGACACAGGCCATCGGACGAGTGGCCCCCGATGTCGACCTGGACGCGATCGATGCCGATCGCAACCTGCGCGAGGAGGCCGAGTTGGACTCAATGGACCTGTTGAACATCGTCACCGCCATCCATGAGGCCACCGGACTCGAGATCCCCGAACGCGACTACCCACATCTGTCGACGTGGTCGTCGTTCATCGACTATCTGTCCGCCCGGCTCTGAGTGACTCAGGGTCCGGCGTCGTCGCAGCGATCAGGCCCGCCACACCCATCATTCGCCTGTTGTGAACCCTGTTGATCGTCGGGGTCACGTGCCTCGGCGATGGCGGCCTGGGCCGCATCGACCGTTTCGGGACCCGAGACCAGCGGATCGAGCTCGAACGTGACCCGATCGGCGATGTCTCCGAATCGTTCTCTGAGCGCGTCGCTGAGCGCCATCGGCTGTGACCGCAGCCCCTGGCGCTCGTGGGCCTCAAGTAGGCGACCAGTCACATCATCGGGCGGCAGCGTGATGATCACCGCATCGGCATCATCCACGAGGGGGCATTGTCGGCCTTCGAGGAGCGGACACCGATGGGCGCGACCGCGTTCGGGCCCAGGGCAGACCATGATGGCGATACCGGCCTGCTGTGCGGCGCGGGCCCCGTGCCATGAGCCCGAAGATCCCTCGATGAGGATCCGTGGGCGAGGTGCACCCTCGGCCCAGACCGGCGTGTGGGCCTCGGTGCCGATCAGCACCCGTGCCACCGACAGATCGCTGCTCGGTTCGAACGCACAGCCCCGGGCGCGTAGCAAGGTCATCATGGCGCAGTTGTTGGTGAGGACCTCGGCCACGAGGTTGGTGATCCCCGCAGCACGGGCGTGTTCGACCATCACATCGAGCAGGTACGGCCCGAGCCAGCCCCGGCGTTCCGGGTCGATCGTCATGGCCAACTCGGCGGTCTGTGGGTCCGATGGGATGTAGCCGGCATCGGCGATCACCGGTCCGGTCTCGGTATCGCCCTCGATCACGATCAGCACCGCGCCCTTGCGCGTCGAGCGATCCAGCCAGTTGTCGACGAATGCGGCATTGGGTCGGAAACCGCTGTGGAATCGCAGGTGGGTGTCTCGGTGCGAGAGTCGCTGGTACATCTCGAGGACTCGGGGTGCATCACTGGGGCGGGCCTCACAGACCGTCAGGTGCCGACCCGAGAGTTCGAGTTCTTCGAGGATGACGCGCTCGCCGCCAGGATCGTGAGGGTCCTCGGTCATCTTCTCAGTGTCGCGGCTGTCGAAGCGCCACGGAAGGGACTCTTGACTCTGTTGTGGGCAGCATGATCTGGCAGGCTGGAGTCGTGGGTTCACCGCTCTTGGTCGTCGCCTCACCCGAGATGGACTTCCACGCCACCCCTGATTGGCATCCGGAGAATCGAGCGCGCCTCGATGCCGCGCTCGCCGGTATCGATGAGGCCGGTATCGGCGATGCTGTCGAGTGGCGTGAACCCCGGCTCGCGACCCCAGCTGAGCTCGCCATGGCCCATGACCCGATCTACGTCGATGCGATCCGTCGATTCTGCGAGGCCGGTGGCGGGGAACTCGATCCCGACACCGTTGCCACCCCCGGTTCCTGGGATACGGCGCGGCGATCTGCGGGGGCGGTGCTCGATGCCATCGATGGGTTGCGCGGCGGTGAGCATCGGTTCGCGTTCGCAGCGGGCAGACCCCCGGGCCACCATGCGGTGCGCGATCAGGCGATGGGCTTTTGTCTGTTCAACAACGCAGCGGTCGGCGCAGCCTCGATCGCGGCGGGCGGTGAGCGGGTGGTGGTGTTTGATTGGGATGTCCATCACGGCAACGGCACCCAGGACATCTTCTATGACGATCCCGATGTGTTCTACATCTCGATGCATGAGTCGCCGCTCTATCCCGGTACCGGCAAACTGCGCGAGACCGGAGGTGTGCATGCTGAACGCACCACGTTGAACCTGCCGTTTCCCGCCGGTACCGCCGGTGATGTCTACCGGGCAGCCTTCGACGAGGTGATCGCTCCTGCGATCACTGAGTTCAAGCCGGACTGGTTGATCATCTCAGCGGGCTATGACGGCCATCGCGATGACCCTCTTGCAGGATTGCAGTTGACTGCAGCGGACTATGCGGACCTAGCACTGCGCGCCGCCGAGCTGGTGCCCCAACAGCGCATGCTGGCCGTGCTCGAGGGCGGTTATTCGCCTCGGGCGCTCACTCGCTCGGTCGGAGCCACGCTGGCATCACTGCTCGGTGAGTCGTATCGACCCGAGTCGGCCTCGACTGGCGAGATCGGACTGCCGACCGTCACGGCCGCCCGCCAACTCTGGGAGTTCTCATGACCACACCTGTTGAGCGCACCCTCGGACCGATCGTCGTCGGCGTGGACGGCTCCGAGAACGCACGTCGGGCACTCGAGACCGCCGCACAGATCGCATCCGCCCTCGGCACCACGGTGGTCGCAGTGCACGCGCTTGGCATGCTGGCCGTCATCGACGGTGAGAGAGTGCCAGCTGCTGAGCATCGTGAAGAGATCGCCGCTGAGTTGCGCGATCGATGGTGTGCACCACTCGATGAGCTGCTCAGTGGCCGCTGGAGCGCAGAGTTGGTCGATGGACCACCGTCGTTGTCGCTCCTGACCGCCGTTGCCAGCCATGACGCATCCTTCGTGGTGGTCGGAGCTCGCGGGGTCGGTGGTCATCCGGACCTGATGCTCGGCAGCACATCGCATCAGGTGATCCAACATGCGGCATGTCCAGCCATCGTGGTGCCACCGGTCGGACGCGGCAGTGCTGTCGAGGCAGCTGACGCTCTGCGCCGCTCGTTGTGATCTGATCCGGGCATCGTGCGGTCGACCCGGCTGGCGATCCACAGCCCAAGACCCGCATCTGATGGTTGACCTCGCTACGGTGTCGGACGATGAAACCAAAGATCGTCTCTCCGCCGCTCGCCGTTGCTGGCAGTCTCGTCCGTGTCGCTCCGTCGCCGCGCCACGGTCTCGGGGTGTTCGCCGAGCGCGATCTACCCAAGGGTCAAGTGGTGCACCTGGCCCCGGTGATCCTGCTCGATGAGGATGACCTCAACACGATCGACAACACCTCGTTGCATGGTTACGCGTACGGATGGACCGATGAGAACCAGACCGCAGCGTTCGCTCTCGGGGTCGGTTCACTGTTCAACCACGACGCGAAGCCCAACTGCGACTACCACCGCATCGATGCCGGTGACGTTGATGACACCGGGGAGGTGCACGAGTTCGATGCGCTGCAGTACTCCACCCGGCGGGCGGTGCGGCGCGGCGAGGAACTGACCGTCGACTACAGCGGAGGCGATCCCTCCATCTTGTGGTTCAAGCCGGCGTGATGCCGTCGAGGCCGACAGATCTGGCGCGAGGGCTCATCGCGTGGCTCGGATAGCATTGCATGGCGAATCGGTGCATTCGACGTTTTGAGCGTTCGGGAGCACCGGGTTCTCGCGGGTGTAGTTCAACGGCTAGAACCTCAGCCTTCCAAGCTGATGATGCGGGTTCGATTCCCGTCACCCGCTCCAATTCCTCGCCGCCGCACGATCGTCGAACGGCGCGCCGGACAGGTGCCGTGGAACGGCTCTGAGAAGTGCGTCATAATCGAGAACGGCGGCCCGAAGAGAGCGGTTCGTCGATTCCCGACAATGACGGAGGCGAGATGACGAGGAATTCCCTACGAGACCAGGTCGTGGTGGTGACCGGAGCGGCACGGGGCATGGGTGAGGTCCATGTCAGGGCATTGGCCGAAGCGGGCGCGAAGGTGCTGGCCACCGATGTCCTCGACGCCGAAGGCGAAGCGTTGGCCGAATCGCTCGGCGATGGCGTGCTGTACCGGCGACTCGATGTGACGAGTGAGGAGCAGTGGCGCAGCGCGCTCGAGGTGGCCGAGTCGCAGTTCGGCCCGGTTCAGCATCTGGTGAACAACGCTGGCATCGTCATGTTCGGCTCCATTCAGGATCTCGATCCAGCCGATTGGCAGCGAACCATCGACATCAACCTGACCGGATGCTGGTTGGGCATGCATGTGGTCATCCCATCGATGAAGCGCGCCGGCGGTGGCAGCATCATCAACATCTCCTCGACAGCAGGTCTGCAGGGTTACGCCAGTCTCGGAGCCTATGTGGCCAGCAAATGGGGCTTGCGCGGCCTGACCAAGACCGCAGCACTCGAACTCGGGCGATTTGGCATCCGAGTCAATCTGATCCACCCCGGGCCCATCCGCACCCCAATGATCGACGGCGTCGATGCTGATGGCATGGCCCAGTCTCAGCCGATCGCCCGCGTCGGTGAACCCCAGGAAGTCACCGACATGCTGCTGTACCTCATGGCCGACGCCACCTATTCGACCGGCCACGAATTCATCATCGACGGCGGCGCGGTGATCGGCCAGGTGGTCGCAAGCATCGAGGAACAGAGCTGAGTCCGTCGGGCTGCGGCGTCGATCGTCGCACCCCCGGTTCACACTGATCACATGACAACGACATCTGATCGACGTGACAACGATGCCTCGCCGCCGCCGTCGGCGGCATCGGTGGCGACCAAGGTCCGTAAGCTCCTCGCCAAGGCACAGCGGACATCCAATGCTGAGGAGGCCGATGCGTTCAGCCGCAAGGCTGCGCAGTTGATGGCCGCACACCGGCTCGACCCCGAGCGCATCGCGCAGCATCATGATGATCAGCTCGACACCACCGAGATCGGACTCGGGCGTGGCCCGTACGTGAGGGCGCGCCTTGCGCTGCTCACGGCGATCGCCACCTCGAGTGGATGCGCAGTCGTCTATCGCAGCGATACGACCGAGACCATCGCCATGGTGGCGGGCTATCGCAGCGATCTCGACGTTGTCATCGCGATGTACACCTCATTGCACGCGCAGGCCGCAGCGCAGATGTCACAACAGCGTTCGTTCGATGCGGCCGCGACACGCAGTTGGCGACGTTCGTTCCTGTTCGGATACGCGAACCAGATCCGCTCGATGCTCGAGGAGTCGATGAACACCGAACGACAACATCGCGAGGTGGTCGATAACGCAACGCTCGTGCCGGCGATCATCGATCGGGATCGTCGGGTGAAGCAGTTCGCCGAGTCGGCGTGGGGGCCCACCCGACGAGCCCGTCAGCCGGCGCGGCCGAACATGCTCGGGTACTTCGCCGGTCAGGAGCAGGCGGCGAGCGCTGATCTGGGTCGTCACCGAGTCGCACCACGCGGCGCGCTTCGAGCCGGCGGCTGAGCGTTCAGCGCTCAGCATGCGCCGTCCGACCCGCCTCGGGTGACAAGCGGTGCCCTCCGGGCGCCCGCGGAGTGCTGCGTTGATCGTGGTCGGGATGGAGAGATTCGAACTCTCGACCCCCTGCTCCCAAAGCAGGTGCGCTAACCAGGCTGCGCTACATCCCGTATCGCCTTGAGCGTACCGTGAGGATCCGGCCCGTCGACCGAGATGGCCCGGCCGGCACAGTGCTCAGCGTTTGGCGCGGGCTTCAGCGTTGCGAATCCGGCGAAGGGCGCGGCCGATGGGTTCGATCTGTCGACCATCGAGATCGCCGATTTCAGCACCGTTGTCGAACAGCACCCGGTACCGCTGCCAGTTGAAGCCATTCGCCAGGATCACGAGGCCCTCGGTCCCGGTCGGTACGCCGTGGACCTCGGTGTGGGTCCGCACCCGGTCACCGATGCGCAGATCGAGCTGATCGGTGTGAGGGACTGCCAGGGAGTGCGGCTTCCAGAATTCCATCACCGTATTCTGCCCGATTCGCGCTCGCCGCACCACGTTCGTCGGCCAACGGTAGACTCCACTGCCTGTGAAGAGTTCGGTCGAACCCCTCGAGGGGAACAAGGTCAAGTTGTACGTCGAGGTCGATGAGGCCGAGTTCGATCGCGAGATCGACCGAGCCTTCAAGCAGATCGCCCGTGAAGTGCGTCTCCCCGGCTTCCGTGCCGGTAAGGCACCGCGCAAACTGCTCGAGGCTCGCATCGGTATCGGACCTGCACGCGAGCAGGCCCTGCGCGATTCCATTCCCGAATTCTTGGCCAAGGCCGTCAACGAGCACGCGGTCGATCTCATCGCCACCCCCGAGGTCGAGATCACCGCTGGCCAAGACGATGGCCCGGTCGAGTTCGATGCCACCTGCGAGGTCCGCCCCGAGATCACCGTGCCCGGCTACGGCGGCCTGCGCGTCGAGCTGCCCTCGATCTCGGTGGCCGATGACGAGATCGAGGCCGCCATCGACACTGAGCGGCGCCAGCACGCCGGACTGTTGACGGTGGAGCGACCGGTCGAACAGGGCGATTATGTGCTGCTCGACATGAACGTCACCCGTGACGGTGAGGAACTCACCGGCCTGAACCCCGAGGACTGGTCCTATGAGGTCGGTCAGGGCTGGGTCACCGATGACTTCGATGATCAGCTCATCGGAGCGTCGGCCGGCGATCGACTCGAGTTCACCTCCACGCCCAAAGGCGTCGATGAGCCGGCCGATTTCGTGGTCGTCGTCAAGCAGGTCCAAGAGCTCGACCTGCCCGAGATCACCGATGAATGGGTGGCGGACACCCTCGGTGAATTCGATTCGATCGAGCAGTGGCGCGCATCGGTGTCTGAGAGGATTGCTGCGACCAAACTCAATCAGGCCCGATCGATGCTGGGTGGCAAGTTGACCGAATCGCTGGCGCTGCTCGTCGATCATGAGATCCCCGAGTCAATGGTGCAGAGCGATCTGCGCAGTCGTGTCGAGCGGATGACCCAGCAGTTCCAAGCACAGGGGATTGACCTCGGTGCGTGGATGTCGGCGACGGGACAGGATCCGGAGAGCTTCACCGCCGGGTTGCGCGAACAGTCCGAACAGGCGGTCAAGGTGGACCTCGCATTGCGCGCCGTTGCCACCGCCGAAGGAATCGAGGTCGATGACGTCGACCTCGAGGCCGAATACGCGAAGATCGCCATGCAGGTGGGCCGCAAATCCCGGGAGGTCCGCCAAGCCTATGAGCAGAATCATGCGGTCTCAGAACTGCGATCGCAGATCCGCAAGACCAAGGCCCTCGATTGGCTCGTCGAACGCGCCGAGATCGTCGATGCCGATGGTGCGCCGATCGACCGCGACCTGCTGATTGGAAACCATGATCATGACCATGGCCACGATCACGATCACGATCACGATCACGATCACGACCACGATCACGACCACGACGATGACGAGAACGGAGAGGGCTGATGGACCCACGAGACATGATCGGCGATGATCGCCTCCACCCGCTGTTCGCCGCATCCAACTATCTGGTGCCCAACGTGGTCGAACAGACCAGCCGCGGCGAGCGCGCCTACGACCTCTACAGCCGTCTGCTGAAGGACAACATCATCTTCTTGCAGACTCCCATCGATGACCAGATCGCGAGTCTGTTGTGCGCCCAGTTGGTGCATCTTGAGTCGGAGAATCCCGACAAGGACATCAACATCTACATCAACTCGCCCGGTGGTGACATCACGGCGCTGTTCGCCATCTACGACACGATGCAGTTCATCCGCAACGACATCGCCACGATCTGCCTCGGTCAGGCCGCGTCTGCTGCTGCAGTGCTGCTCGCAGCGGGAACCAAAGGCAAGCGTCTGGCGCTGCCGCACAGCCGTATCCTGCTGCACCAGCCCTATGGCCAGGTCGGCTACGGCCAGGTGACCGATCTCGAGTTGGCTGCCAAGGAGATCCTGAGGATGCGCGATCTGCTCGAGCAGATCCTCGCAGAGCACACCGGCCAACCCTTGGAGCGGATCCACGCCGACACCGACCGTGACTTCGTCATGGAGGCCGAAGAGGCCGTCGAATACGGTCTCATCGATGCGGTCATCTCTTCGCGTGTCGCTGTCGACCGCGAGGGCCCGATCCGCTGACCCGCCCGATTTCGGAACGGACCGGCCCCTGTCGGATCCGCACAGACTCCAATAACGGCGCGACTTGGCCTGCTATGTCCGACCTCGGGGTCCGAGATGTCCTACGATCAAGGAGCCGCGCGCTCCGGCAGCGGACATCGGCCAGTCGGCCGGAGCGAGATCATCGACCCAGCGGGCGCACGAGTCGGCCGTGACCGAGAGCGAGGAAGGAGGCAGCACCATGGCGAAATTCGGAGAGAGTGGCGATCTGCTCAAGTGTTCGTTCTGTGGAAAGTCTCAAAAGCAGGTCAAGAAGCTCATCGCCGGCCCGGGGGTCTACATCTGCGATGAGTGCATCGATCTGTGCAACGAGATCATCGAGGAGGAGTTGAGCGACACCTCGGAGATCTCCTTCGACGAGTTGCCCAATCCGCGCGAGATCCGCTCGTTCCTCGACGAATATGTCGTCGGCCAGGAACAAGCCAAGATGATCCTGTCGGTCGCGGTCTACAACCACTACAAGCGAATCCAGTTCCAGCAGCAGAGCGGTCTGGGCCGTCGTGATGACGTCGAATTGGCGAAGTCGAACATCTTGTTGCTCGGTCCCACCGGTTGTGGCAAGACCCATCTCGCCCAGACCCTGGCACGGATGCTCAACGTCCCGTTCGCCGTCGCCGACGCGACAGCGCTCACCGAGGCCGGGTATGTGGGCGAGGATGTGGAGAACATCCTCTTGAAGCTCATCCAGGCCGCCGATTTCGACGTGAAGCGCGCCGAGACCGGCATCGTGTATATCGACGAGATCGACAAGATCGCCCGCAAGAGTGAGAATCCGTCGATCACGCGCGATGTCTCTGGCGAAGGCGTCCAACAGGCGTTGTTGAAGATCCTCGAGGGAACCCAGGCCTCTGTGCCGCCCCAGGGTGGCCGCAAACACCCGCATCAGGAGTTCATCCAGATCGACACCACAAATGTGCTGTTCATCCTCGGTGGTGCCTTCTCCGGCCTCGAGCAGATCATCGAGAATCGCATCGGTCGCAAGGGTGTCGGTTTCCACGGTGAGGTCAAGTCGCGTCGCGAAGCTGATCCAGGGGTCCTGTTCTCACAGGTGCTGCCCGAGGATCTGGTCAAGTTCGGGATGATCCCCGAGTTCATCGGCCGACTCCCGACGATCGGCGCAGTGCACAGCCTGGATCGCGAGGCCCTCATCGCGATCCTGACCGAACCGCGAAACGCTCTGGTGAAGCAGTACCAGAAGGTGTTCGAGTTCGAAGATGTCGAACTCGAGTTCACCGGTGACGGTCTCGAGGCTGTTGCGGACCAGGCGATCGTCCGCGGCACCGGGGCGCGCGGACTGCGCGCCATCCTCGAAGAGGTGCTCCTCGCAACCATGTACGAGGTGCCCGGCCGCACCGATATCGGCAAGGTGGTCATCGACGCCCCGACGGTGACTGAGAAGATCAACCCCACCCTGGTGCCACGTGGCCGCCCGGCGCGGCAACGCCGGGCCGCCAGTTGAACCCGGGCGATTGAGCCGCCACGATATGGACTACCCGGAGGCGCTGGCCTACCTCGACGCCCATGCCGGTTATGACCTGACCGGCAGGATCACCTCGCCGTCGCTCGACAACATCACCGGACTGACCGCAGCGATGGGGGACCCGCAGCATGTTGCGCCGGTGATTCATGTGACCGGGACTAATGGCAAGGGTTCCACGGCCCAGATGATCACCCGTCTGCTGGTTGCGCAGGGACTGACCGTCGGCACCTACACCAGCCCGCACCTCGAACGGGTCAATGAGCGCGTATGTCTGAATGGTGAGCCGATCCCAGACGAGGCACTCGCCGAGCAGATCTCAGCAGTCGCTGATCTGGAGGGACTCACCGGGATCCGGCCCAGCTACTTCGAGATCATGACCGCCGCTGCATTCCGTTGGTTCGCCGACTGCGCCGTCGATGCCATGGTGATCGAAGTCGGTCTCCTGGGTCGATGGGACGCCACCAATATCGTCGACGCCCAAGTGGCGGTGATCACCAACATTGGCCTTGATCACACCGAATTCGCAGGTCCCACCCTGGCGGATATCGCCTCGGAGAAGGCCGGGATCATCAAGGCGGGCTCGGCCGCGGTGATCGGCGAAACCGACCCGGAACTGGTCGCGATCTTCGCTGCAGAGCATCCGGCATCGATGCTGTGTCGGGGCCCCGATTTCGATATCGATGACAATGCGTTGGCCGTCGGCGGCCGGTTGGTGACACTTCGGACCCCGACAACGGTCTATCCCGAGATCTACCTGCCACTCCACGGCAGCCACCAGGGCGAGAATGCATCGGTTGCACTGTGTGCCGTCGAGACGTTCTTCGCGGCGCCTCTCGCCCCAGAGGTCGTCGCCGAAGGCCTTGCGGCCATCGCTGCGCCCGGCCGTTTCGAGATCGCCGACACCCAGCCGCTGACGGTCATCGACGGTGCGCACAACCCCGGTGGTGCCGATACCTGTGCGCAGGTCTTCTTCGACGATTTCTCTCCGATCGGCCGCCGGATCCTGGTGGTGGGGACATTGCGCGATCCCGTCGAGATGCTCGCCGCGCTGCGCGCTGACGAATTCGATATCGTGATCTGCTGTACGGCACCCTCGCCGCGCGGTGTCCCCGGGGCCCAGGTCGGTGCCGCGGCGCGGCAGATGGGCTGTGGTGAGGTGTACGTATTCGACGATGTCGCCACCGCCTGTCGCTCTGCGACCGGACTCGCCGATGCCGACGATGCGATTCTGATCGCCGGCTCGCTCTACGTGGTTGGCGCAGCACGGGCGACGCTGATCGGCTCCTGAACGCGTCGGCTCCGGCACATCGGCCGCGGGCCTCGGTTCGAGATTCAGCGCTAACCTTTGGGGACTATGTCCAACCGTACCCTCGTCCTGTTGAAGCCCGATGCCGTGGAGCGTTGTCTCGTGGGGCAGATCCTGGCCCGATTCGAGGCCAAGGGCCTGGCCCTCGCGGCATGTGAGCTGCGTACCCTCGATGCCGACACGCTGGGGCAACACTATGCCGAGCATGTCGACAAGCCGTTCTACGGCGATCTGGTCGCATTCATGTCCCGCGGCCCGGCGGTGGCCATGGTGCTCGAGGGCCCGGACAACACCTGGGAGGTCGTCAGGACGATGATGGGCGCCACCAATCCCGCCGCGGCGGCTCCGGGCACCATCCGTGGCGACTTCGGCCTCGAGATGACCGAGAATCTGGTCCATGGCAGTGACTCGGCCGAATCAGCCGAGCGCGAGATCAGCATCTTCTTCCCCAACCTGTAGATTGCTGATGTCTCGTTGCCAGCTCACGTCGCCCCGTGGCGATGTCATGTGTCGTCTGAGACGTGAGCCTCGGCGAAAGGAGTCCTGATGGCCCGAACGAATCCACTGGGCATCGGTCGCGACCTCTCGATCGATCTGGGAACCGCGAATACGCTCATCTATGCCCGCGGACTGGGCATCGTCTTGGATGAGCCGTCGGTGGTGGCGATCAACATCAACGATGGTCGTCCCGTCGCAGTCGGACTCGAGGCAAAGCGGATGATGGGTCGGACTCCGAATCACATCAAGGCGATCCGACCGCTCAAAGACGGTGTCATCGCGGACTTCGACGTCTGTGAGAAGATGCTGCGGTATTTCATCCAGAAAGTGCACGGCAACAAGTGGTCAAAACCGCGCATGATCATCTGCGTGCCATCTGGGATCACCGGCGTCGAACAGCGCGCGGTGCAGGACGCAGCCGAGTACGCCGGGGCGCGTAAACCGGTCCACATCATCGAAGAGCCCATGGCTGCTGCGATCGGCGCGGATCTGCCGGTGCATGAACCGAGCGGCAACATGATCGTCGATATCGGTGGCGGCACGACCGAGGTGGCGGTCATCTCTCTCGGTGGGATCGTGACCGCCCAGTCGGTGCGAGTCGCCGGCGACGAACTCGATGAGGCGATCATCGAGTACACCAAAAAGGAGTTCTCCCTCGCCATCGGGGACCGGACCGCTGAGGAGATCAAGATCCAGATGGGTTCGGCATGGCCGATGGAGGTGGAGTTGACCGCCGATATCCGGGGTCGCGATCTCATCTCGGGTCTTCCCCGCACCGTCGAGATCACCACTGAACACATCCGAGAGGCCCTTGCAGAGCCGGTGGCAGCGATCGTCGATGCGGTCAAGGCCACACTGGACAAGACGCCACCGGAATTGGCGGCGGACATCATGGAAGATGGCATCACCCTCACCGGCGGTGGAGCGCTGCTCGGCGGCCTCGACCGTCGTCTCAACCATGAGACCGGTATGCCGATCCGGATCGGTCATGAGCCGCTCTACAGCGTTGCGGTCGGGTCCGGGCGGGCGTTGGAGAACATCGATGCCATGCGTGGCCTGTTATCGCTCGGTGGCGATGAGTGATCTCGGTACCGGGCACGCCCGATGATCGGGCGCCGGCGGGTCGTCGCACTGCTGGTGCTGACGGCGCTGTTGCTGTTGACCCTTGACCTGCGCGGTGTGGCCGGACTCAATGTGGCCCGCAGTGGCTTCGTGCAGGTCATGGCGCCGATCGAGACCGCGGCGCGGGTGGTCACCCGTCCGGTGGTCAACGCCTGGCGGGCGGTGACCACGTTCGATGAGTTGCGCGAAGAGAACCTCGACCTGCGTGAGCAGGTCGACGCTCAACGCGGCAACGAGATCGCGGCGCGTAATGCGATCATCGAGAATCAACAGTTGCGGGCACTCAATGCTCTCGAATCGCTGACCGATATCCCATCGGTCACCGCGGCGATCATCGGTGAGTCGCCGAGCAATATCGACCAGGTGGTCGAGATCGATCGAGGTCGCCGAGACGGGGTCCAGGTCGGGATGGCCGTCGCCAACGAGGCCGGTCTGATCGGGAAGGTGACCGCAGTCTTTGAGAACTCGAGCCTGGTGATGTTGGTCACCGATGCCCGTTATGCGGTCGAGGTGAAGGTGGTGTCGGCAGACACGGGGTCAGACGCAGATGAACCGGTCACCGAGGCGACCGTTCCGAGTGGTCTGACGATGTCGGAGCTCGAGGAGATCGCTGCCGCCCAGGAGACATCGGCTGGATCCGACGGCAGCGACGATCTCTCAGCGGATCCCGGTGGTGACGATGTCGAACTCGATCCGTTCGAGGCCGATGCGGCGGTGCGGCGGGCACTGGCCGAAGCCGGAGCGGCGGCGCCCGAGGTGGCCGAACTGGTGACGTTGGCGACGGCCAATGAGGTGGCGTTGGCAGACCTGGTCGGGTCACTCGGCGGCGCCCAGCTCGCAGTGCGGGTGGCGCGCGAGATCATCGAGGCGCGCGCGGAGATGGGGACCTCGGTGGGGCGTCCGCAAGGGGAGGCAACCGATGTGGTGCTGCGTGAGACGGGAGCTCTGCGTGGCCAGGGGTCGGGGCGACTCCCTCAGGTCGACTTCGTGGTCAGCACCCCGTCGTTGGCGGAGTTGCAGGTGGGTGACTTCGTGCTGACCGCCGGTGGCCGAACCAGCCTGGCGCCGCCCGATATCCCGGTGGGAACCGTGGCGAACATCATCGCCTCGCCAGGCTCAGCGGGTTCACAGCTCGAGATCTTTCCTGCACCGGATCTGTCGAGCCTGCGTTTCGTCCGCATCCTGCTCTACAAGCCCTCGGTCGAGATCAACCAATGATCCTCGGTGTGCTGCGCGGGCCCATCGGTCGCCTGATCGCAGTGGGAATCATCCTCTTGGCCATTCAGAACAGTCTGCTGATCGATGTCAAGCCGGCCGGGGTGGTCATCCAGGTCATGTTGGCGTTCAGTGCCGCGGCCGGAGTGGTCGGCGGCGCCGACAGCGGGGTCCTGGCCGGATTCGTGCTCGGGATCCTCTACGACCTCGGTACAGGGACGCCTCTTGGGCTGTCGGCGTTGTCTATGGCGCTCGCCGGCCTCGTGGGAGCGTCGATGACGCTGTTGAACATCGAGCCCCAATGGTGGCTGAACGCAATCTTCGTCGCCTTGGGTTCAGCGGCGGGCGAATTGGCGAATCCGCTGCTCAGAACGCTGATCGGCGAATCGGGCCTCATCGGGTCGTACCTGATCACCGTGGTCGCCGTGGTGGCACTGTCTGCAGCGGTGTTGAGCCCCCTGCTCACCCGATTGGCACGCTGGGCGCTGCGGATCAGCAGTGCTGAGTTGCGACTTCCCGAACCGGTCGAATGATCGGTGCGTACTCACCGATGGGCGAGCGCGTGCCACAAGCGGTCTGAACTTGCCAGACTGTAGGGATGGCATCGGATCGAAGAGCGACGCGCCTCGGTCTGCTCGCCCTCGTTGGCGTGCTGTTGCTCAGCGTCGTGGGTATTCGACTCTGGTTCTTGCAGACCGTCCGAGCCGAAGAGCTCCAGGAGCGGGTGACGTTCTCCAAGACCCGTGTCGTGGACCTCATCCCTGAGCGAGGCAGGATCTTCGATGCCCAAGGGCGCGTCCTGGCCGACAACCGCCCCATCTTGATCGCTGCTGTCGATCGATCGGTGATCAGACGGGCCAGTGATCGAGAGGAGCTGTTCCTCCGCTTGTCAGGGTGGCTGGACGTTCCGGTCGAAGAGATGCAGGACCGCTTCGAGAGCCCGCTCTACAGTCCCTTCCTGCCGCTACCGCTCAAAGAGGATGTCGACGAGCAGACGGCGGTGGCGCTCCTCGAACGCGTCGAGGATTTCCCGGGACTGGTCATCGAGAACGGCTGGCAGCGCGTCTACCCCTATGCGCCGCTCGGTGCTCATGTGGTCGGCTATATGGGAGCGATCCGTGCCGAGCAGCTCAGTGAGTACCGGGCGCGCGGCTACAACATGAACGAACG
>SKFX01000088.1 GCA_007117775.1 Ilumatobacteraceae bacterium | reverse complement strand
GGTCAACGTTGTCTCAGCGATGTGGTGGTGCGGATCGGTGATCGCTGTCTGATCGGTCGCGGCAGCGGAATCGTCGGGCATCTCAGCATTGAGATCGGTGACGATGTCTGGACCGGCCACCATGTGTACATCACCGATCAGAACCATGGCTACGACGATGTGGAGATCCCGATCTCACGCCAGTTCCAACCCGAACGAGCGGTGTCGATCGGCTCGGGCTCCTGGCTCGGCCATGGGACGGTGGTGCTGCCGGGCTCTCAGATCGGCGAGCATGTCGTGATCGGCGCCAACAGTGTGGTCAACGGTCCGATTCCGTCATTCAGTGTTGCCGTGGGTGCACCCGCCCGGGTGGTCGCCACGATGGGTTCGTGACTGCCGCGCTGTTCGACTCGAGTCCTGAGCATCGGATCGCTCAGAGGTCGAAGGGCGGAACGCATGATTCCATCTCATTTGCGACGGCGAACGCTCCGAGGCGCTCGCTGATGGGAAGATTGTCGACGCGTGTCTCTCGGAATGGGTCGTTGGAGCCCGAACGGAGCACCTCGGCATGGTCGCGGCGATTCCCGAGATAGTCGCGGTAGTCCGAGATCCACATCGGCACGATCTCGGCCCCTTTGGGGTCATTCGGCTGGCGAGCACTGATCTCGTCGATCATGGTTTCGAGCAGATCGGTCGCTCGGTCGACACTGGCGGCGCGCTCGGTCAGCGAGGCCGGATCGGAGGTGTCGACACGGCGGTAATCCGCCAGACTCTGACGCTCCAGTTCTGCGGTTGCGCAGATCTGCTCGGCCCGCTCCGCCCAGGCACGGTCCTCGATGCGGTTGATCGACTCCTTGGAGGCGAAGAACAGCGCCCAGGTCCAAAACGCGATCAGGCCCAGCAGCATCGCTGCGATCACCACTCGGCCGATGCGGAACCGCAGTCCGGGACCCGATTCAACAGAGGCCAGATCGCTCTCGGTCGTCATGGCTGCGGCGGCCGATATGAGAGTGCCAGTTGGCCGGTGGCGCTGAGGACGCCCACCGCTGCGACGCCGAGGCCGAACCCAATTCCGTCGACCTCGACACCAAGTGCATGGTCGATGCTGAATCGACCCGGCCCGGCGATCGAGACCGCGACTGCGACTGCGATGATCGACAGTACGTACTCCCAGCCGCCGTTGAAGATGAACAGTCCCTTACCGCGGTGATCGACCCAGTAGGCGACGACCATCACGCCGATGATCGCGGCCGCTGCGAGCGGTGTGAGCAGGCCGATGGCGAAGGCGACGCCGGCGCCGATCTCGACACCGGCAGCGACCGCTGCTTGCAGTCGTGGCCTGCGCATGCCGATGCTCTCGAACCAGCGAGCCGTTCCGGCGAGGCCGCTCGAGATCTTGTTGTAGCCGTGGAACACGAGGATCACACCGAAGACCACCCGCAGCATGAGGAGTGCGATGTCGCCACTGTCCACGCCTCAACCCTACGGGCTCGTCGGCATGGCGCCACGTTACGATCAGGGTGTGGAGATCGTTCTGGTTCGTCATGCACAGCCCGAGTGGGTCCGCAATGGACTGAACGTGGTCAATCCGCCTCTGACCGAACTGGGTCATCGTCAGGCCGCGGCTCTTGGCGATGTCCTCGCCGGCGAACACTTCGATGAGATCTATGTCTCACCGCTGACGCGGGCCCGCCAGACGGCCGAACCGGTGCTCGCCCGACTCGGGCGCGATGAGGTCGTCGCGCCGTGGGTGGAGGAGATCCGAGATCCCGGCTGGCATGGCACACCTGCCGAACGCGCCGAGCAGGCGTATCGGGAGATGCGCGAACAGCCTGTCGAACATCGTTGGATGGGGCTCGAGGGCGGTGAGTCGGTGCGTGACTTCACCGATCGGATCCGCCTCGGGGCCACAATGTTCCTCGCCGAGCGCGGCGTCGAGCGTTCCGATCACGAACTGCCGGTCTGGAAGGTAGCCGAACCCGGCGATCGAATCCTGCTGATCGCACATGCCGGGACGAATTCGGTGGTGATGTGCCATCTGCTCGGCCTCGAACCGACGCCGTGGGAGTGGGATCGGTTCGTGCTCGGACATGCATCGATCAGCCGTCTCGAGGCGATTCCGGTGCATCGTCAACACACCTTCAGCCTGGCCAAGCTGTCCGAGACCGAGCATCTGGACCCTGCTGAGCGGACCCGCTGAGGGACGCGCTCGCCTTTCGATCCGTTCATCGATGATCGAGCGTCGGTGTGTCGGTGGTAACAGCGCTTGCATGGGCGTTCACTGGCGGCGACGCGTATCCTGACCGATGATGCGGCTCCAACCGGCCACCTACCGACGGATCACCATCGCGTCGCTCATCGCGCTCTCGGTGATCGTCGTCTCCGGCGGAGCGGTCCGCCTCAGTGGAGCCGGCCTCGGCTGTGATGATTGGCCGAACTGCAACAGTCAGCGTCTGATCGACGTGTCGACGGCCCATGCCGCCATCGAGCAGCTCAATCGGCTCTTCACCGGGGTGGTTGCGCTCGCTGTCATGGCTGCCGTCCTCGGCTCGCTGATCCGGGCGCCTCGTCGCCGGGATCTGACCTGGTGGTCGATCGGCCTCGTGGCCGGGGTGATCGGCCAGATCATCCTGGGTGGGATCACGGTGTTGGTGCGCCTGCATCCGGTGGCGGTGCAGGGCCATTTCTTGTTGTCGATGGTGTTGATCGCCAATGCCACGGTCCTGGTGCGGCGCGCTGGCGAACCCGATGGGGTGAAGCGGGTGCGGGCTGTCTCGACGCGGGCCCTGTGGTTGGTTCGAAGCATCGTGGTGGTGCTGATCGTGGCACTGTTCACCGGAACGCTCGTGACCGGCACCGGCCCGCACGCCGGGGATCCTGACTCGCCTCGGTTCGGGTTCGAGATCTCGAATGTGGCCCGGCTGCATGGTGTGAGTGTGATGGCGACGATCGCGCTCGCGTTGGCGTTGGCGTGGACCATCGCCAAACGCCGTTCGGATCAGATCCAACTCCGCCAACCGCTCGGTCTGTGGATGTTCGTCGCGATGATGCAGGCTCTGATCGGATATGTGCAGTACTTCAGCGCTGTGCCTGAGATTCTCGTCGGTGTCCACCTGCTCGGTGCCACGCTGCTGACGATCGTGACCTTCCAGTTGTGGCTGTCGACGGCGCGGCCCGAGGTGCTGCAGGACTCTTCCACGACTCTGGCGTGCGAGCCCGAACTGATCGATAATTCCTCTCCGGCCTAAGCATTGTCCTACACTGACGCGGTCATGGTCGCACAGGGACAGCGAGACGTGTCGGGGGAGCGTCGCATCTGGGACGGTTCGGCATCGCGTGTTCGTATCGCGCGGCTGATGCTCGGGCTGCTGATGTCGGCACTCGCTGCGGTTGGTGTGCTTGCCATTGCAGAGCGTGCTGCGGCATCTGAGGGCGAACAGACGATCTTCGGTGTGATTTCCTTCACCTCGGAGGAATCGAACGAGCGGGTCCCGATCGAGGGTGTGGAGATTACCGTCGAGGGAGTCGGCTCGGTGACCACCGACGGCGACGGAGCGTTTTCGATACCGGTCGAGCCCGGCGAGTACACGGTGAGCATCGACCCGGCGACCCTGCCGCCGGGAACCTCGCTGCGCGACCTCGACCGTGTCGAGTTATCAGCGCTCGTCGAGCCCGGCCGCGATCAACGCGTGTTGTTCGCAGTGGTCGCCGGCGAAGAGGGATTCACCGATACCAGTGGAGGAATCTCGCTGCGTCGAGTGGCGCAGTTGGTGGCGAACGGCCTCAAAGACGGGCTCTATCTGGCGATGGCCGCGATCGGCCTATCGCTGATCTTCGGTACCACCGGTCTCACCAACTTCGCTCATGCCGAGATGGTCACCTGGGGAATGCTGTCGACATATTTCTTCAACTTCTATGGGCTGGCGGGGGTGATCGGCTTCCTCGCTCCACTGCCCGGGCCGTTCGGAGACGGCGTGCCGGTGGTGTTCGCGGTGGTGTTCGGGGCCATCAGCGGCGGCGTCTTGGGTTGGTTGATCAACCGTGTCCTGTTCAAAGGAGCTCGCCGTGCCGGCGTTGCGCTGTTATCGCAGATGCTGATGACGATCGGTCTGTCGATCCTCATGCGCTATCTGATGCTGTACTTCTTCCGTGGCGGTCCGCGCCAGTACCTCGAGTACACCGCGCAGCGAGCGGTGTCGATCGGGCCGATCCAATTGACCCCCAAGGACATGATCGCCATGGCATTGTCCGTGGTGATCCTCACTGGTGTCGGGCTGTATCTCCAGCGGACGAAGATGGGCAAGGCGATGCGCGCCGTGTCCGATAACCGTGAACTGGCCGAATCCACCGGTATCGACGTCGAGCGGGTGATCTCCAATGTGTGGGTTGCAGGTGCTGCCCTCGCAGCGACTGCCGGTGCGTTCTATGGTCTCACCACCGTGCGATGGGATTTCGGTTTTCGGATCCTGCTGTTGATGTTCGCCGCTGTGGTGCTCGGCGGCCTCGGAACCGCCTACGGGGCATTCATGGGTGCGCTGCTGGTGGGCCTGTCGATCAGTCTCTCGACGCTGTTCATCGACGCCGAGCTCAAGAACATGGTCGCGCTGCTGGTATTGGTCGTCGTGTTGTTGTTCCGGCCCCAGGGCCTCTTCGGGCGACCTGAGCGGATCGGATAGCCATGGACTGGGGATTCATCTTCGAGCGGGTCATGACCGCAGCGATCGGCCCCGAGGTCATCGTCTTCGCGCTCGCGGCCATCGGTCTCAATGTGCAGTTCGGCTACGCCGGTCTGTTGAACTTCGGCCAGGTCGGCTTCATGGCCGCCGGCGCCTACGGCGTCGGGATGGCGGTGTACTGGCTGAACATCAGTTTCTGGTGGGGAATCGGACTCGGCCTCGTGTATGCGACGGTGCTCGCGATGCTGCTCGGCGTCCCGACACTGCGACTGCGCGCCGACTATTTGGCCATCGTCACCATCGCGTCGTCTGAGACCATCAGGTTGTTCGTGCGCTGGCGCGGCAATAGCGGCCGCACCGGGGCCTCTGAGGGCATCGGCGAGTTCGCTCGGCCGTTCTATGATCTCAACCCGTTCGACAACGCGGCGCGCTATCAGTTCGGCCCGTTCAACTTCTTGGGCCGCGATCTGTGGGTGGTGCTGGTCGGCTGGATCTTGGTGGCGATCGCGTTGTTGTTGGTATGGCAGTGGATGCGCTCGCCATGGGGTCGGGCCCTCAAGGCGATCCGCGAGGATGAGGATGCGGCGCGCGCCCTCGGCAAGAACTCCTATGTCTACAAACTGCAGGCCTTGCTGATCGGTGGCCTCATCGCGTCGGTGGCTGGAATGCTGCAGGTGATCCAGAAGGCTGCGGTCCAGCCCGACACCTTCAACCCGGTGATCACCTTCATGATTTGGACGATCCTGATCCTCGGTGGGCCCGGCCGGGTGTGGTCGCCGGTCGTCGGGTCGATGATCTACTGGTCACTCATCGTGTTCTTGGAGAATGTGTTGCGCCAACTCCCACCCGGGACGCGCTCCACACTCGAATCGACGATCAAGCTGTCGGATTTCAATATCAGCCAGTTCCGCTTCATTCTCGTGGGCCTCGGGCTGATCCTGTTGGCCCGATACCGTCCACAGGGGATCTTCGGCTCGCGCGAGGAGATGGCACTCGATGACCGATGAAGCGTTCACACCGGGCCTGACCGCCGGTGGTGGCGGAGCTGCAGCGCTGCGCGCCACCGAATATGACAACCCGGTGGCGGGGGTCTTCGATGATGTCGAGCAAGTACCCGGTGCAGCGAAGCCTGACCCGATCCTCGTCGCCGACGGTGTGGTCAAGACCTTCGGTGGACTCACCGCCGTCGATGTCGCACATCTCGAGATCCAGCGCGGTGCGATCACGGCACTGATCGGCCCGAATGGTGCCGGAAAGACAACCTTCTTCAACCTGTTGACCGGATTCGATCGACCCGATCGGGGTTCGGTGAGCCTCGAGGGCGAAGACATCTCTCGTGTCGCCCCGCATCGATTGGCTCGGCGGGGGATGGTACGCACCTTCCAGTTGACCAAGGCGCTGTCTCGTATGACCGTAGTGGACAACATGAAACTGGGTGCCACCGGTCAGCGAGGCGAGAGTATCTGGCGTTCGCTGCTCGGCCCGTTGTGGTCCGCCCAGGAGTCCGAGGTGGGTGAGCGTGCCGAGGAGTTGCTCGATCGCTTCAATATGAGCCATATGGCTGATGAATTCGCCGGCACGCTCTCAGGAGGCCAGCGCAAGCTCATCGAGATGGCGCGGGCGCTGATGACCGATCCGAAGTTGGTCATGCTCGATGAGCCGATGGCCGGCGTGAATCCCGCTCTGACCCAATCCCTCCTCGGCCACGTGAAGGGCCTGCGGGCTGAAGGTCGCAGTGTGATCTTCGTCGAGCACGATATGGATGTGGTGCGCGATATCTCCGACTGGGTGGTGGTCATGGCCGAGGGTCAGATCATCGCCGAGGGAACCCCGGATTCGATCGGCAAGAACCAGGCGGTCGTGGATGCCTACCTCGGCCAGCATCACGATCAAGATCTCTCCGTTGAATCACCAGCCGGTGGTTCGAGCGACGAGGTTGGTGAGAGCGATGGCTGACGATCTGCTGATCCATGTCGACGAGCTCGTTGCGGGATATGTCCCCGGGGTCGACATCTTGAACGGGTGTTCACTCGAGTTGCGCCGTGGTGAACTGATCGGCATCATCGGCCCCAACGGGGCCGGCAAGAGCACCTTGCTCAAGGCGCTCTTCGGCCTGCTCGAGGTTCGGAGCGGCTCAGTGCGCTACAAGGGTGACGACATCGCGTCTGCACCTGCCCATGATCTGGTTGCTCGCGGTATCGGCTACGTTCCCCAACGCGAGAACGTGTTTTCGAGTCTGACCGTCAAAGAGAACCTCGAGATGGGCGTGTTCTTGCGTCCGAAGACGTTCTCACAGCGACTCGACTTCGTGACGGGTATCTTCCCTCGGCTCGCAGAGCGTCTCGATCAGCGTGCCGGATCATTGTCTGGTGGCGAGCGTCAGATGCTCGCGATGGGTCGGGCGCTGATGATGGATCCTGAGGTCATCCTGCTCGACGAGCCGTCGGCCGGACTGTCGCCGGTACTTCAGGACCAGGTGTTCATCCGAACACGTGAGATCAATCAGGCGGGCGTGTCGGTGGTGATGGTCGAGCAGAACGCTCGGCGTTGCCTCCAGATCTGTGACCGGGGGTATGTGTTGGATCAGGGCCGCAACGCCTATACCGACACCGGCCAGAACCTGCTCAAAGACCCCAAGGTCATCGAGTTGTATCTCGGAACCCTCGCCGCTGGCGCTGACTGAGTCAGGTTCGCCGCGACACAGAGCGC
>SKFX01000037.1 GCA_007117775.1 Ilumatobacteraceae bacterium | reverse complement strand
CGCACGGGTCGAAGCGTCGTTATCGGTGGTCTCGTCGGTGCCGGTGTCGGCTGCGCCGGTCCACTCGGCCAGCGCCCGCAGCCGTGCCACCGAGGCTGCGACGGCCGCACGAAGCGCATCGCCGTCGCGCGGGTCGTCGAGGGCGGCGACGATGGCATCGCCGCGGTGACGGGTCGGGCCGGGCATCTCGAGATCGCAGCCGGCGATCACCGACGCCACCCCAGAGCGCGTCCCGTACCAGTCGCTGATCACGACCCCGTCGAATCCCCATTCGTCGCGCAGCACCGTCGTCAACAACCATTCGTGTTCGGAGCAGAAGGTGCCGCCGAGACGGTTGTAGGCCGACATCACGGCGCGCACCCCGGCTGAGACCGCAGCCTCGAAGGGCACCAGGTAGATCTCGCGCAGCACCTGTTCGGACACCTCGGCGGAGACCTCGAAGCGGGCGAACTCGAAATCGTTGCAGACCAGATGCTTCACACAGCACGCCACCCCACGGCTCTGCACCCCGTCGATGTAGGCGACCGCGATCGCGGCGGTGTGCTGCGGGTCCTCGCTGAAGCATTCGAAGTTGCGGCCACCCACCGGGGTGCGCTGCAGGTTCACCGTCGGCGCCAACAGCACATGGGCGTTCTTGGAGCGCGCCTCGCGCCCGAGCGCCTCGCCGATCTGGCGGACCAGATCCGGATCGAAAGTGGCGCCGAGCGACGCGCCGCATGGGAACGATGCCGATGCCGGCCCCGCCCACTCGGTGCCGCGCACCCCCGCGGGGCCATCGGACATCCGAAATGACACCAGATCATCGACGGCGGTGCTGTGCCAGATATCGGATCCGGCCAGTGCCGGCACCCAGCGCGCCAGATCGTCGCTCATGACGGCGCCTCGGCGAGGCCGGTCTCGATCACCGAGGACTGCTCCAAGGTGCGATGGACCGGACAGCGATCGGCGATCTCGACCATGCGCTCGAGTGTCGCGGCATCCAGATCTCCCTCGATCGAGATGGTGCGGGTGAAGCGATCGACGGGCCGACCACCGGAACGCTCGGCGACCGTCTCAGAGACCTCTGAGGCGTGCACCTTGTCGTGGCTGACCTCGACGGAGATGCGTGTCACGTCGAGATCTTTGCGATCGGCATACATCCGCAGTGTCATCGTGGTGCAGGTGCCGAGCGCGGCGGCCAACAGGTCATAGGGGGACGGCCCGGCGTCGAAGCCGCCGACGGCTTCGGGTTCATCAGCCACGAAGCGGTGACGTCCCGACACCACATGGTTGTGGAACGCCCCGAGACCGGTCTCGGCCACCACCACCTGGGCGGTCGGAGACGGTGGGTCCAGCGCGACCTGGTCGGCGAGCACATAACGCTCCGCCCAGGTGGCGATCACCGCAGCGGCGAACTGGGCATCGCGGGGGTCTGACAGCAGATGATCGGCACCGTCGAGTGCCACAAAGCTTTTGGGATGCCGCGCGGCGCGATACAGCTCGGCGGCATGGTCCACCCCGACCACCTCATCGATCGGTGAATGCAGCACCAACAGCGCCCGGCGCAGTGTCCCGGCCGCCTCGCGCACCCGGTGGCGCTCAAGGTCCTCCAAGAACTCTGAACGGATTGTGAACGATCGCCCGGCGATCGTGACCGGTGCGCGACCCTCGGTGTCGATCTGCTCGGTGACGCCACCGAACAGATGGGTGAGATGGTCGGCATCGGCCGGCGCGCCGATGGTGACCACAGCGCGTACCGATTCGAGCGAAGCGGCCGCGAGGATCGCGGCTGCCCCTCCGAGGGAATGGCCGACCAGCAGCTGTGGTGCCTGATGGTGCTCGGAGAGCCAATTCGCCGCCGCGACGAGATCGGCGACATTGGAGGACAGGTCGGTGTTGGCGAAGTCACCGTCGCTGCCACCGAGGCCGGTCATGTCGAAGCGCAGCACCGCGAAACCGTGTTCGGTGAGACCGGCCGCGATTCGTGACGCCGAGCGCAGATCCTTCCCACAGGTGAAGCAGTGTGCGAACACCACCGTGGCGCGCGGCGGCCCGGTGGGCAGATCCAATCGTCCCGCCAATTCGACCCCTTGGGAGCCGATGAAGCGTGCGGTGACCCGACTCGCTGTCATGGCTGTGACCGTAGCAGCGGGTTGTGGCACGCCGATCATGACCCGGCCCGGGCCGATCGGCCATGATCGGGTCATGGACACCGCGAAGTCTGACGGGCTGTCTGCAGGGCTCTCTCCTGCGCTGCTGTTCTGTTACGGCACACTGCTGCCCGGTGACGTCCGCTGGCCGCTGCTGTCACCGTTCGTGGTCGACGAGGGCTTCGATGACGCCGTCGGCGGCCGACTGTTCGACACCGGCCTCGGCTATCCGGCCGCGATCTTCGACACAGCGCCAGCCCCGATGATCATCGGGCGCACCTTCACCCTGCTGGAGACGTCACTGACCCACGCCCTCGAGGTCCTCGACGACGAGGAGGACACCGTCGATGGGCTCTATCGCCGCATCATGGTCACCACCGCGCTCGGCCACCGGGCCTGGGCGTACGCCTACGGCACCGGACTGGACCTCACCCCGATCGACTCGGGTGACTGGCTCGGCCACCGCGGCCTACGCCTCTAGGTCGGGCTGCTGGCGAGGTTGCTGGCTAGGTTGCAGTGATGACCGTGCAACCCACCCTCGGCGTCTGGTACTTCACCGACGCGATGTCCTCGATCGATGCCGCCGGGTTCGCCCGCCGCGTCGAAGACCTCGGCTACACCCGGCTGTGGCTGCCCGAGACCGTCGGGCGCGATCCCTTCGCCCATGTCGCCTGGCTGGCGTCTCAGACCACCACCTTGGAGTTTGCGACCGGCATCGCGTCGATCTCGCTGCGCCATCCCGGCGCCATGGTGCAGGCCACCAATACCGTCAATGAACAGACCGGTGGCCGCTTCACCCTCGGCCTCGGCGTCAGCCATGAACCACTCGTGGCGGGCCTGCGCCGCGTCGAGTACGCGAAACCCCTGACGCGCATGCGCGAGTACCTCGCGGCGATGGACGCCTCACCGTATATGGCCGTGAAGCCCGCCGAACCGGCGACGCGGCTGTTGGCCGCGCTCGGGCCCAAGATGCTCGAGTTGGCCCGCGACGCCGCCGATGGCGCCCATCCGTACTGGACCACCCCGGCCCATACCGAACTGGCCCGCGACATCCTCGGTGCGGACAAGGCATTGTGCGTTGAGCAGAAGGTGGTGCTGACCACCGATGCCACCGCGGCGCGCGCCGCGGCGGACACTGCGCTCAGCACCTATGACAAGCTGCCGAACTACCGCAACAACTGGATCCGCCTCGGCTACACCGAGGAACAGATCGACGGCCGCGATCCGGCCTTCGTCGACGATGTGGTGGCCTGGGGGGAACCGGCTCAGATCCGCGAGCGCATCGATCAGCACTTCGCGGCGGGCGCCGACCATGTCTGCATCCAGCCGCTGTCCACCGAAGGGCCGCTCACACTCGACTGGGCGGCCCTCGAAGCGCTCAGCGCCTGACGAGACGCCAGGTGGCCGGCAGTACGAGGCCGGCCAGCACCAGCTTCGCTGCGTCACCGGCGAGGAACGGGGCGACCCCCATCGACCAGGCGCTGTTCGTCCAGCCGAACAGCGGCACCCCGACCGACACCGCCAGCCACGAGGCCCCGAGGGTGTAGATCACCATCGAGCCGACCAGCATCGCCGGAATCGCTGAGCGCACCCGACGATCCGCACCGCGCTCGGCCGCGGCGCCGATCAGGATGGCCGCGACGAAGTAGCCGAGCAGATAGCCACCGGTGGCACCGAAGGCCACCTCGACACCACCGGACGCTCCTGCATAGACCGGGATCCCGATCATGCCGGCCATCAGATACAGCGCCACCGCGGCGCCACCGCGGCTCGCCCCGAGGGCGGCACCGATCACCATCACCGCGAAGGTGCCGCCGTTGATCGGCACCGGCGTGAATCCGAGCGGGATCCGGATCTGGGACGCAACCGCCAACAGCACCGCCCCGGCGGTCACCAAGACGGCGTTGCGGACCGCGACCGAACGCAGCAGATCCGGCCGGATCAGATCGGCCAGCACCGGGCGGGCGGGGACGAGGGCGGCGGTGATGGTCTCCATGGGCGCCAATCGTGTCACGGCAGCGCGACATTGTCCAAGATGTGCACGCTGGGATGAGCACCCGGCGGCAGGCGACGATGCGGCTGTGCCGGAACCGTCACGGCGCGGTACGGTTGGTGGCACAGGAGGTCGCCATGTCCGACGAGTACACCGATGCCCCCGATGACTTCACCGCCGCCGCCTTCCACGGCGGCGATGCCCCGGTGTCGACCTATATGGCCGATGCTGTGGTGGCACTGCCCGCCACCGCAACGCTGCGCGAGGCCGCGGCGACGATCGCTGAGGCCAGTGTCGGCTGTGTGGTGGTCGGTGCACCCGATGCCGTCGAGGGGATCATCTCCGAACGCGATCTGGTGCTCGCGATCGCCCGCGGTGCCGATCTGGACTCGGGGACCGTCGGGGAGATCGCCAGTACGCGCCTGGTGTGGATCGGCCCGGACGACTCGATCGGTGCGGTGGCCGCCGAGATGATGCAGGACTATGTCCGCCATGTGCTGGTCGGGTCCGACTCGACGGTCATCGGTGTGATGTCGATGCGCGACGTCATCGCCGCCTACACCACCTGAAATCGGGACTCGGTGAGATGGCGGCTCAGCCAGCCAGTTCGCTGAGTTGGGTCTGATAGCTGCCGAGATCGAAGTAGTCGCGCCACAGCACGATCAGGCCGTCGGGGTTCACCTCGAACAGGCCGGCGACGGGGAGTTCCAACCAACCGCCACCGATGCGGAACCGGTCGATGCGCTCGTTGAACACCGCACACATCCCGTCGCAATTCTCCAAGACGTGCTGGCGCAGAATCTTCCAGTCGACGAGATCGGCCGGCGCGAGGAACATCTCGATCGCAGCCGTCACCGCGGCAGCGCCGACGATCGGGGTGATCGGCATGTTCTCATAGGACACATCGGGATGCAGCGATGCCTGGATGGTGGCGAAATCGCCGCGCTCGATGGCCCGGATGAACCGGGTCACGATCTCCAGCGCGTTGGTTTCCACGGCAGTCACGGTGTTAACCATAGACCAGTGCGCTAGACAGGATGACATGTCGACACGCGAGTTGGTGATCCTCGGCACCGCCAGCCAGGCCCCGACGCCCGAGCGTAACCACAACGGCTATCTGCTGCGCTGGGGAGCGCATGGCATCTTGTTCGATCCCGGGGAGGGGACCCAGCGCCAATGCCAGATCGCTCAGGTCTCGACCTCGACCATCGACCGGATCTGCATCACCCACTTTCACGGTGATCACTGTCTCGGTCTCCCCGGTGTGCTGTTGCACCAGACCATGCACCGTGTCGACACGCCGGTGGTGCTGAACTATCCGGCCGGTGGCGAGGAGTATCTGCAGCGGTTGCGCAACGCGTCGATCGGCCATGACCGCGTCGATCTGCGCGCTGAGCCGGTGCACGCCGACGGGGTCATCGCCACCGAAGACGACTATGTGCTGTCAGCGGCAGCACTCGACCATGTGGTGCCGGCCGTCGGCTGGCGCGTCGAGGATCACGGCGGCCACACCATGGACCCCGAACGCCTGGCCGCGTTCGGTCTCGAGGGCGCCGCGATCGGCGAATTGCGCGACCACGGCCGCGTCATCGCCCCCGACGGTCGCATCGTCGGGATCTCCGAGGTCTCAGATGTCCGCGATCCGGTATCGATGGCGTTCGTGATGGACACCCGGCCGTGTCCGGGGGCACTGGAACTGGCCCGCGGTGTCGACCTGTTGGTCTGTGAGGCGACCTTCACCGATGACGACGAAGCGCTCGCCGCGGCCGCCGGTCATCTGACCGGCGGGCAGGCTGGACGCCTCGCAGCCGAGGCCGGCGCCAAACAGCTGGTGCTGAGTCATTTCTCGTCGCGCTACGACGGGGTGGACCAGATCGTCGCCGATGCCCGCCGGGAGTTCCCCGCCGCGGTGGCGGCCAACGACTTCGATCGGTTCGAGGTCCGGGTCAGCCGAGACCGAAATTCATGATCCCGCGGCTCGCCAGCAAGTCATAGAACGAGTCGTCGTAGATCGCCTCGGGGGTGGCGCGGACCAATTCATCGAGTTGGTGGGCGTCATCGCCGACCAGGATCCGCCAGCGCCCGGCGCGCACCCCGTCGAGGATCACCGTGGCTGCTGTGGCGGCGTCCATCGGCGCATCATCGCGGAACGCCTCGAACATTGCCTGCACCCCGAGGCGCACGTCCTCATCGGATGCCCCCGACAGATCGAGACCGCGCTGTTCCATACGTTCGCGGATCTCAGCCACCTGCTCGGCGGTGAGGTCCTTGGGTTCGCTGTCGTGGATACGGGCCGAGTTCAGGGCGATCTCGGTGCCGATATGGCCGGGCATGACCACCGACGCGGTCAGTGTCGGGGCGTTCAGTTTGAAGTCGGTGATGAGTGCCTCGGTGAAGCCGCGCACCGCGAACTTCGATGCCGAATAGGCGCTGTGGGACACCGTCGGCCCGAGCGACGCCCAGAAGCCGTTGATACTGGAGGTGTTGACGACATGGCCGCGCTCCGCCGCCAAGAGCAGCGGCAGGAAGGCCCGCGTCGAGTGGTACACCCCGCCCCAGCAGATGTTGAAGGTCCGCTCCCAGGTCTCGCGCTCATCGGTCACCAGACTGCCGCCACCGCCGATCCCAGCGTTGTTGAACAACAGCTCCACCCGACCGAAGCGTTCGCCGACCGCGGCCGCGAACGCGACCACCGCCGCCTCATCGGACACATCCGCGACGTGGGTGAGCACCTCGATCCCGTCGGGGGCACCGGCCAGCGCGAGGCGTTCGGTCTCAGCCATCTGGTCCGCCGACAGATCACAGATCGCCACCGATGCACCCTCGGCGGCCAACTGCACCGCCAGTTCGCGTCCCATCCCGGTGCCGCCACCGGTGATCACCGCCACCAATCCGGCGAACCCGCCAGGTCCGGATCCCACTGGTGCTGGTGCGGTATCGGTCATGGACGGAGATTAGACACCGCAGCCAGTTCGCGTTCGATCCGAGCGACACTCGGCTTGCCGAGCGCCCCGATTCCCTGGGCGAACACCGCGACCCGCAGTTCCTCGAGCGACCAGAACACGTCGGTGACATCGACACCGTCGCGATGCAGTTCACGCCAGCGCGCCTCGACACCGGACACCTCCGCGATGCGGGCCCGGTCGCGCTCCACCGATCCGGCGAGGCGGTCGAGGCGGTACTCGATACCGCGCAGATAGCGGGCGACATCGGCGAGGCGATGCACCCCGGCGGCCAGGATGAACCGGGCCCGAACCAGCCGATCGAGATGGGCGCGGGCATCGG
>SKFX01000072.1 GCA_007117775.1 Ilumatobacteraceae bacterium | reverse complement strand
TGCACACCGGGACACTGAGACGCGCCGGTCCGGGGGTGTTCATCGCCGGCGCTGCCCCGAACACGTGGCACCAACAGCTGCAGATCGCAGCGCTGACCCCCGGTGTGCTGGCGATAAGCCACCACACCGCAGCGCGACTGCACGGCCTGGCAGGTGTGCTGCAGTCGCACGCATCCGAACGCTACCGGCGCGATGATGACGCCGGGTCGGCCACCGATCCCGTCGAGGTCCTCGTCGAACGCGGTGCTCGACCACACGTCGACGACAGTGTGATCGTCCACTTCACCCGCGCCGATCCTGTTCAAGTCCGCACTGGCAGGACGGTCTGTATCGATTCGATCCCGGTCCTCGACCTCGGTACCGTGATATGCCAGATGGCCGAGGTACTGGATGCGGCCGCTCTGCGTTCAACGGTGGTGGCTGTGCTCAGCACCGGTTCGCTCTCGCAGCGCCGCGAACGACTGCGCCAGATCACCGAGGCCGTGCGCTGGTGGCGATGTCCCGGCCGACGCGGGCCACGGCTCGTGGCTGACGCGTTGGTGGCAGTCGGTCTCGGGGCTCCGTGACGGGAAGATCAGGCGTCGATGGCGTCGAGCATCTGATCGACTGCCGACCAGGGGTCGAGCCGGTTGGTGATCACCTCATCGGTGATCTGCTCCCAACGCTCCCCGGTGCACAGGTCCCGAGCCCGTTCACGCAGCCGCTCGACGATGACCTCGGACAACTCGAGACGCCGTCTCACGCTTCGCCGTCGCTCGAGTTCACCGCTGGCCTCAGCATGGGTGCGATGGGCGATGATTGCGTCCCACAAGTCGCCGACCCCCTCCGAGCCGGTGGCCACCGTGGCCAGGATCGGTGGGCGCCACGCATCGGAACCGAATTCGGACAATTCGAGCATCTGCTCGAGATCCCGACGGGTCTGGTCCGCTCCGGAACGGTCGGCCTTGTTGATGACGAAGACGTCGGCGACCTCCATCAACCCGGCCTTGTTGGCCTGCACACTGTCGCCCCACCCGGGGTTCACCACCACCACGGTGGTATCGGCCTTGCCGGCGATCTCGACTTCAACCTGGCCAACACCGACGGTCTCCACCACCAACCAGCGCTTGCCGACCGCGTCGAGCAGACGGACCGCTTCGGGGGTCGCCAACGACAGCCCACCGAGATGGCCGCGCGTCGCCATCGAACGGATGAACACCCCGGGGTCCACCGCATGGTCCTGCATCCGGACGCGATCGCCCAAGATGGCCCCGCCGGTGAACGGCGACGAGGGGTCGATGGCCAGCACCGCAACTTCGAGATCGAGTGCGCGCAGATGGCCGATGAGCGCACTCGTCAGGGTGCTCTTTCCCGCTCCGGGCGCACCGGTCAGCCCGATCGTGTAGCCCTGGCCGCTCAGTGGATACGCCAGGCGACCGACCTCGCGGGCCTCGGGGCCACCGCGTTCGATCAGCGAGAGCAGTCGCGCCGTTGCGGAGCGGTCGCCGCCACGGGCCGCCTCCAGCAGTGCGTGGGGATCATCGCGGCGACGGCCGCTCATACCTGCTCATCGACGACGTTGATCACCTCGGTGACACCGTCGACACGGTCACGCATGATTCGCTCGATCCCGGCTTTGAGCGTCTGGGTCGAGGCCGGACACGTACCACAGGCACCCACCAGCGTCACCGAGACCACACCGGTCTCTTCATCGATATCGCGCACCACGATGTCACCGCCGTCGGCCTGCAGCGCAGGCCGGATGACCTCGATGGTGGCTAGCACTTGCTCTCGCATGACACCTCCAGTCAATCAGCAAAAACCCCGGGACCGCAGCATCTGCAGCGACAGAACTCCAAGGCGTCACCGGTGGCCCGGCCGGCCACAAGCGACGTACCCTGAATGTCAGCGCTGAATGGCAGCGCTGAATGGCAACACCGAATGACCACGCCGACCGAATCGACGCACTCATGCCTTCTTCCACGATCACGATGCTGGCACACCAGGGCGGCTGGGACGAGATCCTCCTCGTCGCCGGGCCGATCCTGATCATCGCGTTCTTGTTGCGGCTCGCCAAGCGTCGTGTCGACCGGGCCGCCGCAGCAGCCGCTGAGGGCCTCAGCAGCGATGGAGCCGAGCGAGTCGGAGAAGTCGAGGGATCACAGGCCCTCGACAGCGATGCGCTCGATCGAGGCCCCGACACCGCGTAGGCGCCCGACGAGATCCTCATAGCCGCGGTCGATGTGGTGCACACCGGTGATCGTCGTCTCCCCCTCGGCTGCAAGACCGGCCACCACCATGGCCGCACCAGCGCGGATGTCATGGGCGCGCACCGGCGCGCCCGACAACCGGGGTACCCCGCGGATCACCGCATGATGGCCTGAGGTGCGGATATCGGCACCGAGGCGCTGTAGTTCCTCGACGTACCGGAAACGGCCCGGGTACAGGTTCTCGGTCACGATGCCGACACCGTCGGCGACGCTCAGCATCGTGATGATCAGCGGCTTGTAGTCCGTGGCGATTCCGGGATACGGCAGGGTCGCGACGTCCACCGATCCGAGACGCTCGGGGGCTGCGACACGCAGGCCGGCCAGGCCCGGTTCGATCTCGAGGCCCATATCCGAACAGCGTTCGAGGACCATGGCCATATGGTCCGCCACCGCGCCGACAATCTCGATCTCCCCACCGGCCACCGCGACCGCCGCGACATAGGTGGCAGCCTGGATCCGGTCAGGCACCGTGGTATGGGTCACCGAGCGCAATGCGGACTGCTCCACACCCTCGATGGTGATGATCGGGGTGCCCGCACCGGAGATCTGCGCCCCAGCTGAGATCAGGAACTCGCACAGATCAACGATCTCAGGTTCGCGGGCTGCATTGTGGATCTCGGTGCGGCCCTCGGCGAGCACCGCTGCGGTCAGGATGTTCTCGGTCGCGCCGACACTCGGGAACTCAAAGACCACCCGGGCACCGCGCAAACGATCGGCGCGCGCCTCGAGATAGCCGTGGCTGAACTTGAACTCAGCCCCCATCGCCTCGAGGCCGGCGATATGCATATCGATCGGACGCGCCCCGAAATCATCGCCGCCGGGCAGTGACAGGCGCACATGGCCACAACGCGTCAGCAGTGGCCCGAGAACATTGATCGAGGCCCGGATGCGTTCAACGAGTTCATAGGGAGCCACCGGCGTCAGGTCACCGTCGACCTCGATCTGCAACCCCCCCGGGCGCACCCGCTCGACCCGGGCACCGAGGGCGCCGAGCAGTTCGGCCATGATCTGCACATCTGCGATATCGGGCACATTGTCGATCTGGAAACGGCCATCACCCATGAGGGCAGCCGCCATCAACTTGAGCACCGAGTTCTTTGCACCGGGGACGCGAACCTGGCCTGCGAGCGGGCCGGCGCGGCGTACGACGATCGCGTCGCTCGCTGACGGTTGACCAGACGCGCCGGTACGTCCCGATGGGTATGACATCGCCCCAGTATGCTCGCTGTGTGCCCCTCGACGGTCGCATGGTGACCACCGAATGGCTCGATCCCGAGGCGAGACGGCGCCGACTCGCCGATCCACGCCACGACATCGTCCACGAACACCTCGTCACCGAACCCGCCGACCCGGCCGCTGACGGTGCCGAGTACGTCTTCGAGCAGCGACACGGCCCGTTCAACCAGTACCGACGGACCCTGCGACGCACCGGCGGGCAGTGGCGCGAGACGACGGTCTTCTCCCTCGCACTGCCCTGGTTCGGTTGGGCGTTCGCCTATCCGGTCCGTGCTGCGCTCGGGCGCCGCGCCCGATCGGCGACGTCGAGTTGGTGGCTGCCACCCGATGTACTGTCGACACGTCAGGTGCTGGTGCTCGGACTGTTGGCGGCAGCCTCGATGAGCTCGGCGTTCGTCAATACCGTGTTCACCCAGACCGTCCCATTCGCGGCGTCGGATTTCGACATCGACAACCGTGGTATCGGAATCGCCGGTTCGGTGGTGCGCGCCGGCATCGTGCTGTCACTCCCGGCAGCGTTCCTGGCAGACCGACTGGGTCGACGACGGATCATCACGATCACCGCATGGGCAGCTCCGACGATCACCGCGCTCGGCGCTTTCGCGCCGGATTTCACGGTCTTGGTGGCGACCCAGGCCATCGGCAGGCCGATGGGCCTCGCGCTGGCATTCCTGGTGGCGGTGGTGGCCGCCGAGGAGATGCCGAGGACGTGTCGCGCCTATGCGGTCAGTGTCATGGCGATGGCGAGCGGTCTCGGTGCCGGGATCGCCGTCATGGCACTGCCCCTGGCCGACCTCAGCGATCAGGCCTGGCGGCTGGTGTTCCTCGTGTCGCTGATCTGGTTGGTGGTGGCGGTCGACATCTCACGACGATTGCCCGAAACCGAGCGCTTCACACAGCGCAGCGCGACGTCGATCCCACTCGACCGGGTGCGGTTCATCCTGTTGGCGATCGTGGCCGTCAGCGCGAACCTCTTCGTGTCACCGGCCAGTTTCTTCCAGAACGTGTACCTGCGTGATCTGCGCGGCTACTCGGCGGCGTTGATCGCCGCGTTCACGCTCGTCACCGCCACACCCGCTGCGCTGGGCTTGATCCTCGGCGGCCGCCTGGCCGATGAACGCGGCAGGCGCCGCCTCATCGCCATCACCCTGCCGATCAGCACGATCTTCCTCGTCACCGCGTTCTCCGTCCCCGGATCACCGATGTGGATCAGCGCCTTTGTGGGCGGGTTCCTCGGCAGTGTCGCGTATCCGGCGATGGCCGTCTATCGCGCCGAGTTGTTTCCGACCGGTTCGCGCGGGAAAGTGGCCGGCATCCTGTCGGCGATCGCGCTGCTCGGGGGCATCATCGGGCTGTTGGCCGCCGGTTCACTGCTCGATTCCGGATGGGGATACGGCCAGGTGATGGGAGTGCTCGGCCTCGGTCAGTTGATCACCGTGGTGGTGATCGTGGCCGGCTACCCCGAGACCGCGAGACGCAGCCTCGAAGACCTCAACCCGAGCGACCCGCAGGTCAGGTCCGCACCGAGGTCAGGATCCGGCGAGCCTCATTGAGGTCCAAGATGGCCTGGCCGGCACTGAGGCGGTCGCCGCCGTGATCGGGATGCACCGCCATCATCTTCTGGCGGTAGTTGGCCATCACCTCTTTCCTGGCCGGGATCGCGGAGCCGACCGGGAACCCGAGGATCTCGAGCGCCCAGGCCCGCGGATCGGCGAGCGCGGCCAGGGTCGTCGACTGAGCCCCGACGAGATGGGCGATCAACGCCGGTCCGAGCGGGCCGCGCCATTGCATCGCCTTGTGCAGGATCGCTGCGATCGTCGCGCGCCGCGACTGCTCGAGTCGCTCCACGGCATAGACCGCCCCGAGCACCTGGGCGAGATCGGTGCCATGGGTGTCGAATTCGAACCCGATGTCATCGCCGTGGCCGACGAGGCAGTGCAGGCTCTGGGACAGACCGTGACGGTCGATCTGGAACCGGTGTCGCAGTCTCGGCTGCACGACACGCTCATCGCGAGCCACCTGGTCGATGAGTCGATGCAGATCAGGGATCAGATCAGCGTCCACCCCGCCGATATGGCCTGCGACCACCGAACCGAGCAGCAGTCCACCGAATCCGGGGGCCGGATCGATGGGCAGATCGAGTCGTCCGAGCGCGATCCGACGTGTGGGGACCGCTGGGCGCGTATGCCAGACCTGCAGTTCGGCCAGAAGCATGACGCTGAGGGTACCGCTGCGCCGACGGACACACCCGATCCTCCGGCGACGATGCACACCCACCGAGCATGGTCGGTATCACACGTAGGGCCGCACCAGCGCCTTGAGCTCCTCGGCTGCGGTCACGATGCGCTCAGGATCGTACTCATCGGCGTCGAACGCCACCCGCAATGATCCCATTGCGTCGATGATCATCGCCCACGACCGTTGCGCGAGACCGAACGGCGGTGCCGATGCAGCCAACTGATCCGAGAGCTCCAACAGGGTCCGCCGCGCCGCACCATCGGTCTCATCGCGTGCCAGCCGGTCCGCGAGACTGAAGATCCGACCCAGCACATCGGGGGGAACCTCGACATCATCGATCGATGACGAAAGTTCACCGCGCTCGATCGCGTCGACGAGTTCGTCGACCTGGTCGGCGTCGGATTCAGCCACTGCCAGCAGTCCGTCCTGGAACCGGTGGGCGATCTCAGCCTCGATCAGCACCGTGACCAACAGGTCGCGCTGATCGTCGGTGAGGTCATCCACCTGGAAGCCGACGGCGGCGGTATCGGGCGCCAACATGACCGGGAACGGACCGAGGCGCTCCTCGAGTTCCTCGAACACCACATCGACGAGAGCCTCGATCTCCTCAGGCACCACGACCTCGTGTTCGACCCAGGTATGGACCAAGCCGGCCTCGGCGAGCACCGCCGCCAACTCCGAGCGCTGGTCGATATCCCACGCCTCGACGTCGTAGTACACCTTGACCACATCGGGATCATCGAGATCGAAGCCGTCGCCGAGCGCTCCGGGGAGGCCAACACCACCGGGCCGGCCGGGCACCGGCGGGTCTCCCGAGGTGCGATCGGTGCGACCGGGTTCGCCCTGGCGGTTCACGAAGGACATGAGCCCGACACTACCCGTCGTGCGAATCGCTCCAGATATTCGAATTCGGCGAGGCGATTGGTGCGCTCGCGCAGACCGTGACCCTCGCCGGCGAACTCGTGGTATTCGACATCGACACCGCGGCGGCGCAGCGCCGACACCATGTTGCGACTCTGTGCCACCGGCACCACCGGGTCGGCATCACCGTGCAGGACCAGCAGCGGCACCTCGATCTGATCCAGTTGGTGGATCGGTGAATTGTCCCGATACTGCGGTGCGCCGGGCGGACCGACCAGCGACAGTGTGTAATGGGCCTCGAATCGATGGTCGACATCGGCGAGACCGGCCAGGTCAGTGACCGGTGCCGAGGCCATCGCACCGGCGATCAGCGAGCCGAATCGGGCCGCGAGACCCAGTGCGCTCAGCCCGCCTGATGACGAACCCGACACCACCGTCGTCTGCGGTATCGCCCACCCGAGCGAGTGGGCGTGGCCAATCAGCGCGGCGGTGTCGGCGACGTCGAGGTCCCCCCAGCGGCCCCGCAGGGCCTGCTGATAGGCGCGGCCATGTCCGGTGGAGCCGCGCGGATCCACCACCAGCACATCCCATCCCCTCGACCACCAGAACGCCACCCTCGGCATGAAACCGACCTGCCACTGATCGGTCGGGCCACCGTGGATGAGGCAGATCATCCGGCCGTCGCCGACTCGATAGGCGCGTGCGTACAGCACCGGATCGGCCGTCTCGATGAGTTCGGGTTCGCAGAGTTCGATCGTGTCCCACACCATCGGCATCGCGCCCATCGCCACGGTGCGCGTCCACACCATCTTGTTATCAGCCAAAGCATGATGGCTCACAGCATCATCGGCCACCGTGTCATGGCTCACCGTGTCATGGCTCAGCGTGTCATGGCTCAGCGTGTCAT